>VGAZ01000082.1 GCA_016870615.1 Actinomycetota bacterium
ATGTAGTGTGGTTTACTTATTACTTCTTTTTAGTACTTCTATTATTTTCATCAATAGTGCTGTATTTAAACAAAAGGCCTGGAGTGCAGATAAATGAATGAATTCTTAGGTGAAGAAATAAAAATAAATAATGGGCAGAACCAGCCCCTGAGGCAGGGATGGAAGTCCAGGTTTATGCTGTATGGTATTATTACAGGAATAGTATTTGACATATTTTTCTACAACAAGACGCTCGGCATATCATATCCGCTCTTTATTATATTTCTGCTGATGCTCGTTATTGTAGAATTCGGGAAGAATTTAAAACTCTTAAAGAAAACTGCCTGGCTGTTTACGTTGCCCATACTGATTTTATCGCTTACTTTCTTTATATACTCAAACCCGGTTTTAAAAATACTCAATTATCTTTTAATACCTCTTCTTATGCTTATGTTTATTATACTTCTTGTAAAGATAAATAAATCTGACTGGTCAAATATAAGATTTGTGGGAGATATTGCAAAAAGAATTTTTGTGCCAGTAAGGTTTATACACCGGCCTTTTACCGGGCTGGCAGAGACTGAAACAAACAGTAAAGGAGGTACAGGGAAAACAGCCAACAGGACCCTGCTCAAAATCCTTACAGGCATACTTATATCTGTTCCCATACTTGCATTGATTTTATGGCTTCTCACATCTGCAGACCTTGTTTTTAAGGATATTTTTATAAATATACCTGTTTTTACTGCATTTAAGCATTTCCTGCTAATAATTGCTGTTTCCGTATATACTGCATGTTTTGCCTGGGCCCTGGTTAAGGCAATCAATGAAAGAAAAGAGTCCGCACACGGCACAAAACAAAGGAAATTATTTCTTGACCCGACAGTTATTCTCACTATTCTTATTTTGACAAATGCCGTTTATGGGGTATTTTCATATGTACAGTTTGCATATCTTTTCGGGGCAATATCATATAACCTGCCTCCTGCTTTTACTTATGCAGAGTATGCAAGAAGGGGATTTGCCGAGCTTGTTGTTGTGACAATAATAAATTTTGCAATACTTGTTTTTTCACTAACTTATGTAAAAAAAGAAGCAAAAAAAATATTTGCAGCCGTAAAGGTGTCTCTGTGCATACTTGTAGTTTTTACAATTGTCATGCTGGTTTCAGCTTTTTACAGAATGACATTGTATGAAAAGGCATATGGATTCACATATTTAAGGATATTTGTCCAGGCATTCATGGTCATGCTTTTCTTTCTCTTTATTGTAAATATTATTTACATATGGTTGCCGAAACTTCCAATAATAAAATCATATTTTGCAATAGCCCTTGTTGTGTATATGGCATTAAATTTTGCAAATGTCGATGTAATTATTGCAAAAAACAATATAACAAGATACCGCAGCATAAAGCAAATGGACCTTGCATATTTAAAGGGTCTTTCATGGAATGCAGTCCCTGAGATCAAACATTTCTATAAATCTATTAAAGACTCAAAAGACACTGAAGAAAAACAGATGGCTGAAGATATGCTTTTGTATTTCAGCGAGAAGAAATCTGAGCTTGAAAAAATAAAAAGCTGGCAGAGTTTTAATGTATCAAGATACAGGGCATCTAAATTCCTTGTTGATTCCTGATTACAATAAATTCTGTTAAAAATTAAAACCGTATAGTAAAATTTTTGCATAAATCACTAAAATTGAGATTTATTACCTGAATTGGATAAATGCGTTTTGGCACACAGTATTTTTCTATAAATATAAATAAGATTATTGCGAGAAAGGCATGTTATGGAAGAGTTAAAAAATGAATCCTCTTATAAAAATACCTGTTAAAAAACTAAAGTGCGGGTTTTTCCTGCCGGTATTTGGATTCGGCACCTGGCAGATGGGCGGCAGGGAAACAAGAAATTATGAGAATGATGACAGGGCTGATATTTCTGCCATTAAAACTGCTGTTGAATCTGGCATTTATCATATCGATACTGCTGCATGGTATGCAGAAGGGCACACAGAAGAGCTTGTGGGAAAAGCAATAAAAGGCTTTGACAGGTCAGGGCTCATAATTACCACAAAAGTTGCCCCAATGGATCTTCACTACGATGATATTATAAAATCAGCAAGCGCAAGCCTCAAAAGGCTAGGCACCGATTATATTGATATTTATGTAATACATAACCCCAATCCATATATTGATATATCAGGAACCATGAAAGCAATGGATTTTCTTGTAAGCAGGCAGATTACAAGATATACGGGACTCAGCAATTTTAATGTACAGCAGGTTAAGCAGGCCCAGGAAAGCAGCAGCAATAAAATAGTTTGCAATCATCTTCACTATAATTTAAAACACAGGGGGCCGTTAAATGACGGCACCATTAAATACTGCCAGGACAATGATGTAATGATTGTTGCCTGGAGACCGGTGCAAAAAGGGCTTTTTTCAGGACAGGAATTTGAAATACTTGAAAAAATTTGCAGAAAATACAATAAAACCCCAAACCAGGCAGCAATTAACTGGCTCATCAGCCAGGATAACACAGTTACAATATCAAAAACCCGCAATTTAAATCATCTTAAGGAAAACATTTCTTCAGTTGGTTGGAAAATGGACAAAGATGATATAGACCTGCTTATGGAAAATTTCCCTGACACTACAGATACAGTTGAAAACACAACGCTTGCAAAATTAATAGAATCATAACAGGGATAATTTTTGTCCTGATTTCTAAAAATTCCTTATAAATTTTTCGCATAATAAGGTAAAATCATAAAAACGTGTTTAAAAGCTGCACTGTCAGCAAAAACAGTTTTATCAATATAATTTTTAACAGCAGGAGGGCATATAATGGCTATTTTTGCAAGACTGGCAGATCTTCTAAAGGCAAATATCAACGACCTTATTGACAGGGCAGAAGATCCCGAGAAAATGGTAAAACAGATAATCATAGATATGGAAGAGCAAATGCAGAAGGCTGTGCAGGGTCTTGGCACAGTAATGGCAAGCCAGAGGCAGATGGCTAAGCAGCTTGAAGAAGCAAAAGCACAATCAAAACTCTGGGAAGACAGGGCAAAAAGTGCTCTTAAAGACGGAAATGAAGAACTTGCAAAACAGGCTATTGACAGCAAGCTCAAGGCTGATGCAAGTGTTGCCACATATGAAAAGATGAATACGGAACTTACTGACCAGGTTGATACCTTAAAACAGCAGGTTGACATATTAAAAAAGAAATTAAACGAAGCCCGCACAAGGCAGTCCCTGCTTATTGCCAGGGATAAAGTTGCTGATGCGCGCAAAGAAGTATCAAAAGCGATGGGGGATTTGGACAGCAGCGGCGCTTTTGCCAAAATGGACAAAATGGAAAGAAAAATCGCTGAAAAAGAGGCACAGGCTGATGCAGCATTTGAGATTTCAGGCATTGATGCAGAACAGAGGGACCCTTTTGTTGAAATTGAGAATAAAAAAGCTGCTGATGATGAACTGGCAAGGCTGAAAGAAGAGCTGTCAAAAGAATAGGTTTTGATTTTAATATGTTCATTGGTCCATACTGTTTTATTTTAAATTCTATAATAATTCATAACAGGTAAAAGGAGATTTAAATGGTTCCTTATATTATCGGAGGTGTGCTTCTTGTGCTTGGGGCGCTTCTTGCAATACTTGTCCCCATGAAAATAAAAAACAAGAATATCGAAATCAGGTTTATGCAGACAACGCCTGTTGAAGAGTTAAAGGCAATACTGGCAGGCAATGCCGCAGCAGGCCTTGAAGGATACAGGCATTATGTGGAACTTACTGGTCTTGCAGAGGCAGAAAAACCCCTGAAGGCGCCTTTTTCAGAAAAAGAAGTCGCTTATTATAATGCGGATCTTTACCAGGTATATGAAGAAAAACAAACCACTGCTGATAAAAGCGGATCCACACAGACAGTGAAAAAAAGCGAAGCTCATATGGCAAGCGATAAAAGCACCCAGGCAATTGTAATTAAAGACAAAAATTCGCCCATTAAAGTCTTTGTTGATATAAACCAGTCCGGGCTTCAGCTTGATACCCTCAAGACATTTGACAGATTTGAGCCGCTCAATAATATTCAAAGCTACGGTTATTTTAATAATTACAGGTATAATAACATGGGTGCCGCCACTCTCGGTTTCAGGATGAGTGAAAGAACCATACCCCTTGGCCAGGCTCTTTATGCGCTTGGTGAAGCAAAGCTTGAAAATGACAGGATACTGCTTCAAAGACCCTCTGATAAGAAACCATTTATAGTGTCAGTAAGGGGAAAAAGCGATATAGTCAGGGGCAATAAATCCGGCGCAAATGCTGCACTTGTTTTTGGCATAATCATAGCAGTTGCAGGCATTCTGCTTATGATATTTTTAAACAGGTAGACTCAGTTAAAAATCTATGATTTAGTCCTTAAAATATAATCATATAATAAAACTTTAAAACTATACTGAAAGGCTGTACACACTTGCCTGTAACCGATTATTCAAAAAAAATCTCACAGGAGCTGTCACTTGCAGAGTGGCAGGTCCAGAACACTATAAAACTTCTCAAAGAAGATGCAACTGTGCCGTTTATTTCAAGGTACAGAAAGGAAGCAACAGGGGAGCTTGATGAAGTATCTGTAACCGCGGTGCGGGACCGTCTTGCAAAACTTGTGGAAATAGATAACCGCAGGGCATATATTTTAAACGAGATAAAAAGCCAGGGAAAGCTTACAGAAGAGCTTGAGCATGAGATTGAGATTTCTGAGACCCTTACAAGGCTTGAAGACCTCTATCTTCCTTACAAGCCCAAAAAAAAGACAAGAGCAGCTATTGCAAGGGAAAAGGGGCTTGAGGAGCTTGCAATTTTTATAATGAGGCAGACCGGGGAAAATCCCCGGGCCTATGCAGAAAAATTTTTAAACGATAAAGTCCATAACGTAGAGGAAGCGCTCCAGGGCGCAAGAGATATAATTTCAGAATGGATTAACGAAGACTCTGCTGCAAGAGATGAAATAAGAATGATATTTAGCAGGGGAGCGGTCCTTGAATCCAGGGCGGCACCGGAAAAAGAAGAGCAGGGAGCCAAATACAGGGACTATTTCGAGTTTGCAGAGCCTCTTTCCTGCTGCCCTTCTCACAGGTTGCTGGCAATAAGAAGAGGAGAAAATGAAGGGTTTTTAAAAGTATCTATAAGAGTTGAAGAGGATACCGCCCTTCGGGCGCTTGAAAGCATATTTTTAAGCACTGGTACAGATATAAATGAAAAAGATCTTCCTGATGGAATAATATGCTCCAGATCCCATGTAAAGACATCAATCGAAGATTCTTTCAAGAGGCTTATATCGCCATCAATAGAAAATGAATTTGCAAAAAGCTCAAAAGAAAAAGCAGACTCGGAAGCTATAAAAGTATTTGCTGCCAATCTAAGGCAGCTTTTGCTTGCGCCATATCTTGGACAGAAAATTGTACTGGCCCTGGACCCGGGATTCAGGACAGGCTGCAAGCTCGTGGTTTTAGACAGCCAGGGGGATTTGATTTTCCATGACACTATATACCCAAACCAGCCACAGGGCGATATTGATAAATCTGCAAAAACAGTAGCAGGCCTTATCTGCAAATATAATGTGCAAGCAATTGCAATAGGAAATGGCACAGCCAGCAGGGAAACAAGGGAGTTTGTTGAGTCAATTGATTTTGCTGCCGAGTGCAAAAAAGAAATACAGGTTTTTGTTGTAAGTGAAAACGGGGCATCCATTTACTCTGCCTCAGAAGCTGCAAGAGAGGAATTTCCTGATTTGGATGTCACTGTAAGGGGTTCAATTTCTATAGGCAGGAGACTTATGGACCCGCTTGCCGAGCTGGTAAAGATTGATCCGAAAAACCTGGGTGTGGGCCAGTACCAGCACGATGTTGACCAGGGTATGTTAAAAGATTCCCTTGAAAATGTTGTTGAGAGCTGTGTTAATTCTGTTGGAGTAAATTTAAACACCGCAAGCAGGCATCTGCTGACTTATATTTCAGGCCTTGGCCCCGTACTTGCAGGTAATATTGTCAATTACAGGAGCAGCAATGGACCATTTAAATCAAGGCAGGATTTGCTTAATGTTGCAAGAATGGGTTCCAAGGCATATGAGCAGTGCGCAGGATTTTTAAGAATTACAGACGGCCAAAATCCTCTTGATAATACTGCAGTGCATCCCGAGAGCTATTATATTGTAAAGCGCATTGCAGATGATATCAAAACAGAGGTTAAGGAACTGCTAAAAAACAGGGAAATGATACTGAAGATAAAGCCCGAAAAGTATATTGATGATAAAGCGGGGCTTCCCACAATAAAAGATATAATAAATGAGCTTTTAAAACCGGGCAGGGATCCGCGAAAAAGTATATCAGTATTTGAATTTAAAAAAGATGTAAAAACAATTGAGGATTTAAAACCAGGTATGGTGCTTCCGGGTATAATTACAAATATAACTAATTTTGGCGCATTTGTAGATATAGGAGTCAAGCAGGATGGGCTTGTGCATGTGTCAAATATAGCCAATGAATTTGTAAAGAACCCTGCTGAGAGATTATCCCTTAACCAGGAGATCCATGTAAAAGTGCTTGAAGTGGACACACAAAGAAAGCGAATACAGCTTTCAATAAAAGACGCCTGAATAAAAGGAGTTAAAAAATAAAATTATATCTTGAATTATTGCGAATATATATAAAATTATTCAGGATATTTTAAAAACTTAGCTTATAACATATGTTATAAATTAAGCATGAAATAATCAAAAATATTAAATTCTGCTAGAAGGGAAAAGAAATGAAAAGAATGACAAAACTGTTTCTTATTGCAGTTTGTATTCTCACAATGATTGCTGTTATCGGTGCGTTTACTGCATGCGGTGGCTCAAACACAAAATCAGGTACAGTGCAAAAGGAAGAGGGCGCAAAAGCTGCAGAGACTACAGCAGCCGAGGCTACAGCAGCTGCAGAAGAAACAGCAGCTGAGACAGTTGCTGAAGTGGCTGGAGAATGTCCTGCCGCTACAAGCGTACAGGTGGAATCAACAAATGGGGCTTATGCAGACAGAATGCCCATTGCCTGGGACAGTATAGGCACCCAGTCTGCAAAATTATCCCATTCGACAAACAACACAGCAGTGTTTATCTATATTGCCAATTTTGAAACAGCTGAGAATTTAAAAGATGCAGCTCTTTCAGATGGCCAGGCTGTAATCCAGTTTACTTTAGCTGTTCCAGGTGAAGGAGACCCCGTGCCTGTAAGCATCGGTAAATATAATGTAAAAGAATGGGTAGATAATTACGTAAGCATCGGTATAAGGCTTACGGGTGGTACAACTCTTACAGTCTCAGCTGGAAATACTGAAACAGGTGATTTTGAAATAACATCTGTTACAGATACTGAAATTTGTGGCAAATTCAATATTGATGAGAAATGGACAAAAATGTCAGGGGAATTCAAAGTGCCAGTTGTTAAATAATACGGAGCACTTGCATTATCCTTATGTGATACAGTAATTTTAAAAACCGGGTATCAATCAAGTATTATTATTTGATGATATCCGGTTTCTTTGCTTTTATAAATCTTATTTTTGGTACAGGAACAATTTATTATTTCCTGGTTTATTTTTTCCATCCATTTAGAATATTTGTTTTATTTATGGTAATATTACTTTTCTGTTTACAGCATAACAGGGCAATGATTTAAACAGGGCTTATTTAAGCAAACAGACTTTATTTATATTTTTACAAAAACGAAAGGAATGGTTACAAGATGGCAAAGAATTGCGTGGAATGCGGAAAAGAAATAAAAGAGCAAACAGATTCCCCTTATTGTGGAAAATGCGATGAGAAGCTCGACAGGCAATTTGAAGTGGTTGAGGACAATATCCTAATATATAAAGAATTAATGCCCAATGAAATCGAAGTGCTTAATAAATTTGAAAAAGAAGACGTGGTCGATCTTTATATTAGAGTATTTGACAAATTCAAATCAGAAGGCGATTTTACTCCTGAGCAGGCTTCTGTTTTAAATACTTTAAAAACAACATTTGCAATAAGCGAAAGTGAAGCAGGCAGCCAAAGAATTGTTGAATTCAAGGATGAGATTATAAATAAAGCAGTTAAAAAAGATACTTGCATTGACTGCGGGAAGAAACTGCAGGAAGATTTTAACTATTGCCCTTACTGCGGATATAAGGTAGTCCTCA
>VGAZ01000083.1 GCA_016870615.1 Actinomycetota bacterium
GAAATGGAAGTAAAGCTTATAACACCTATAGCCATGGAAGAGGGACTGAGGTTTGCTATACGTGAAGGCGGAAGGACAATAGGGGCAGGAAGTATTATTAAGATACTTGAGTAATCAGGAAAATATACATAAATCAGCTTAGTAATAAAAAAGTCATTATATAAAAGAGGCCAGTAAGTTACAGTTAGGAGGACTTAAAGTTGGCAGCTAAATTAGGGCAGAAAATAAGAATAAAACTGAAGTCATATGACCATGAAATAATTGACAAATCAGCAAAAAAAATTGTTGAAACTGTAGAAAATTCAGGTGCAAAAGTTTCAGGTCCGGTACCATTACCAAACAAGAAGAATGTTTACTGTGTTATAAGGTCGCCTCATGTTGACAAGGATTCGCGGGAGCACTTTGAAATAAGGGTGCACAAAAGGCTTATTGATATAATGGAGCCAAATCCAAAGACTGTGGATCTTCTTATGAGGCTCAGCCTGCCGGCAGGCGTGGATATAGAAATTAAGTCATAGCCTGGCTTAATTATTTGCATGTTTGAAAATTGACATGAAATGGCATTTAACGGTTAATTTATAAAAAAAGCTTAACCTGGCATATGTAATTTATTTGCAGTTTAACTTCAAGGTTCTTATTGAAAGATTGCATTAAAAAATATATAATGTCGTTTTTGTCTTTATCCAATGATATTTTGAGAGTGATGTAAAATGGTAAATGCAATTTATGGAAAAAAAATAGGCTCCACCCAGGTATTCAGCGACAGTGGTGCTGCAATATATGTTACTGCCATTGAGGCGGGACCATGTACTGTTGTGCAGGTCAAGGATACTGCAACAGACGGTTATAATGCCCTGAAAGTGGGTCTTGGAAATGTTAAAAATAAACATATAAATAAGCCTTTAAAGGGAATATTTGTAAAAAACAATCTTGAGGCAAAAAAATACCTTAAGGAAATAAGAGTTGACGGGGGTGCTTCTGAATACAAGCCTGGCGATATTATTGATGTGCAGATATTTAATGTTGGTGACAAAGTAAAAATAACAGGCATATCAAGAGGAAGAGGTTTTGCCGGGGTGATAAAAAGGCATAATTTCCACAGGGGCCCAATGACACACGGCTCTCACAGCATAAGAAAAACAGGATCTGTGGGAATGTGCGCTACTCCTTCAAAAATCCATAAAGGAAAGAAAATGCCTGGAAGAATGGGCGGCAGGCAGGTCACAGTTCCCTATACAGAGATTATTGACATAATTGCAGAACAGAACCTTATACTTGTAAAGGGAAGTGTTCCGGGTGCAAAAGGCAATCTTGTTTGCTTGAAGAAAGCATAATATTAAAACACTCTATAATTTGAGTGTTTTATTTTTGGGCAGTTATACAAAAACTGCAAAAAAAGATTTTGGAATTTTAATTTATTTATTTTGTTAACAGTTATTTTTATATTTTAGCCCTTAAAAGGATTTAAAATGCAATACAGTAGCGGATTTTAAATAGTTTTGAGGTAAAAACTTGGAGAAAAAAATGGCAAAATTAAATATCCTTGATAATGAAGGAAAAGAAATAGAAAAAATTAGTATTGCTGATGAAATGGTCAACCAAAAGATCAATGAAGAAATACTTCACCAGGAAGTCAGGAGATATCTTGCTGCTGCAAGAGCCGGAACCCACAAAACCAAGCAGAGGGGTGAAGTATCCGGAGGCGGCAAAAAACCATGGAGGCAGAAAGGAACCGGTAATGCAAGAGCAGGCACAACCCGTTCGCCAATATGGCGACATGGCGGGATAACCTTTGGGCCGGTGCCGAGAGATTATTCTTTTAAGCTGAACAGGAAAGTAATAAGGAAATCAAGGCTTATTGCCTTATCTGAAAAATTCAGCAGCAAGAAAATATTAGTAATTGAAAAACTGGATTTTGATGCGCCTGCAACTTCAAAAGCAGCATTACTGCTTAAGTATTTAAAAATTGAAGGGGCAAAGGTGCTGCTTGTACTGGAAAATACCGGCGGCAATACTGAAAAATCTTTCAGGAACATTCCTGGTGTAAAAATTGTAAGCCCCAGGGGGCTTGTTACATATGACATTCTTGTTGCAGATTATTTGATGTTTACAAAAAAATCATTGGCGGATTTTACCGGGGGGTTGGATAATGAAGGATCCTAGAGATATTATTTTATCACCCATTGTTTCTGAAAAAAGCTATGCTGCAGTGCAAAACAAACAGTATTCCTTTTACATAGATACAAGAGTTGATAAAAGTGAAGTTAAAAGGGCTATTGAAAAAGTATTTAATGTAAAGGTTTTAAAGGTAAATACTATCAATGTCAAGCCCAAGCCAAAAAAGCTTGGCAAATCATCAGGTTACAGTGCCAAAATGAAAAAGGCAATTGTAACTGTGGGTAAAAAAGACAAAATTGATTTCTTTGAATCAACCGTATAGTGGTTAAAATACAATGGCGGAGGTAAAAAATTGGCTTTAAAAAAATATAAACCTGTATCTCCAGGGAGGAGATTTGCGTCAGCTTCAGATTTTTCTGTATTGACAAAAAAGGAGCCTGAAAAATCCCTGACAGTTTCAATAAGCAAGACAGGCGGAAGAAACAATAACGGGCGCATAACACAAAGGCATAGCGGAGGCGGACATAAAAGGCTTTACAGGTTAATAGATTTTAAGAGAAACAAGGATAATATACCTGCTAAAGTGATGTCCATTGAATACGATCCTAACAGGAGCTCAAGGATAGCACTGCTGCAGTATGCTGATGGTGAAAAAAGATATATTATTGCGCCTGCAGAGCTTAAAATCGGAAGTACTATATTATCAGGTGAAAATGTTGACATAGTTGCAGGAAACTGCCTTCCCATAAAAAGCATTCCCGTGGGAACTATAGTCCATAATATAGAGCTGCGCCCTGGCAAGGGCGCTGAAATGGCAAGGTCCGCAGGATCTGCTGCTCAGGTGCTTGCAAAAGAGGAAAAATATGCACAGATAAAGCTGCCAAGCAGTGAAGTGAGGATGGTGGATGTAAACTGCAGGGCATGCATTGGACAGGTAGGCAACCAGGATCATGGAATTATAAGTATAGGTAAAGCAGGGCGCAACAGGTGGCTTGGAATAAGGCCGAGCGTCAGGGGAACTGCGATGAATCCGCATGATCATCCCCATGGCGGCGGCGAGGGCAAGAATAAAACATCAGGAAGAAATCCTGTGACTCCCTGGGGCAAACCTACCCTTGGGTATAAGACAAGGATTAAAAATAAAGCAAGCAGCAAGTTTATTGTCAGAAGGAAAAAGAAATAGAATTTAAAATTTTTAAAAGTGTGGAGGAATTGATATGTCCAGGTCTTTAAAGAAGGGACCGTATGTAGACGAAAGTCTTTTAATGCAGATACAGAATTTAAACGAGACCAGTGCCAAAAAAATAATAAGGACATGGTCCCGCAGTTCAACAATATTTCCGGAAATGGTCGGCCATACAATAGCTGTATATGACGGCAAAAGACATATACCGGTTTTTGTTGCTGAGGCAATGGTCGGGCATAAGCTGGGGGAATTTGCACCTACACGCTCAATAAGGCCGCATGTTTTTAAGGGCAAGGGCGAAAAAACAGCATCGGTTAAAAAGAAAAAATAGTTTCTAAGAAAATATTAGGGGGCTTGATTTGGAAGCGAAAGCAGTAGAAAAATATATAAGGGTATCACCCAGGAAAATAAAATATGTAATTGATATTATTAAAAACAAACCTGTTGAACAGGCTGTTGGAATACTTTCACTTACTCCAAAAAGGGCAGCTGCTCATATAAGGAAAGCCGTGCAGAGCGCTGCAGCAAATGCAATGGAAAATTTTAAGGAATATAAAGTGTCAGAAGAGGATTTATATATCAAAGAAATCTTTGTCACCGAAGGCCCTACTTTAAAAAGATTTAAACCAAGGGCAAGGGGCCGTGCAGACAGGGTGTTAAAGAGGACTTCACATATAACTGTTTGCGTTTCTGATGATAAAAATAATCAATCTAAAAAGCCAGACAGTAAAATACAGGCAAAAACAGTACAAAAAGCTGCAAAAGCCATTGATAAAAAGGCAGGCAGCCAAATAAAAGTACAGGCTAAAAAGACAGTAAATGCTGCAGGCAAAGAAAACAGCAAAACAAAAAACCGGGCAGACGGCAAGCCGAAAAGCCAGGTCAGCAAAAAGGAGGCTAAGAACTAATGGGTCAAAAGGTAAGCCCTAATGGTTTAAGACTGGGTATAAATAAGTATTGGCAGTCAAGATGGTTTGCAACAAAGGATTACGCCAGGTATTTAAATGAGGATATTAAAATAAGGCGGGTACTTGAAGAACAGCTTTCAAATGCCGGGACATCAAAAATTGAGATTGAAAGAACAGAAGATGAAGTAAAGGTGGATGTTTTCACTTCAAAACCGGGCGTTGTTATTGGGAAACGTGGAACCAATATTAATGATATAAGGGAAATGGTACAGAAAGAAGTAAGCAAGAATGTACAGCTTAATATAATAGAGGTTAAAAAACCTGAAATTATTGCAAAACTTGTAGCCGAGGGTATTGCATCACAGCTTGTTGGAAGAGTAAGTTTCAGGAAAGCCATGAAAAAGGCTGTTTCACTTGCATTAAAAGCAGGCGCTAAAGGTATAAGAGTACAGTGCGCGGGCAGGCTTGGCGGTGCTGAAATGGCCCGTACTGAATGGTACCGTGAAGGCAGAGTGCCCCTTCATACATTAAGGGCTGATATAGACTATGGTTTTTCCGAGGCAAGAACTACTTTTGGAAAAATCGGGGTAAAAGTATGGATATATCTTGGCGACACTATATTTGATAAAAAAGAACTTGATGAAAAGAAAAATGCAGCTGTTGAAGCTTAGTAAAATAAAACCGTTCTTAAAATAAACAGTTTGAAGCAGATTAGCTTAAAAGGAGATTATTATGTCACCGATGTTAATGCCCAAAAGGGTTAAACATAGAAAAGAACAGAGAGGCAGAATGCAAGGGATGTCAAAGGGAGGCACAAAGCTTACCTTTGGCGAGTATGGACTGCAGGCTCTTGAATGCGGATGGGTAACAAGCAAGCAAATTGAAGCTGCAAGAGTTGCCCTTACCCGTTATATAAAAAGAGGGGGCAAGGTATGGATAAATGTTTTCCCGCATAAGCCGGCAACTAAAAAACCTGCTGAAACCAGGCAGGGCGGAGGCAAGGGAGCGCCGGAATACTGGGTGGCTGTTATAAAACCGGGAAAAATAATGTTTGAAATTTCAGGAGTTGCGCATGACGTTGCAAAAGAAGCTGTAAGGCTTGCATCACATAAGATGCCCATTAAAACAAAATTTGTTTATGAAGTTTAAGTAAAGAAAATCACGGGTGATTTTTAATGAAAATGAAAGAAATTAAGGAAAAAACAAAAGCAGAGCTTGAAACAAAGCTGCTTGACACAAAAAAGAGCATACTTGCACTCAAATTTAAAAAAGCTACCGGCCAGCTTGAAAACAACATGGCCATACATAATTTAAAGAAAGATGTTGCAAGGGTTGAGACTTTATTAAGCCAAAAAGAAAAAGAAGCAAATTAAGGGGGATAACTGTTGGAAAGAGGAAAACGAAAAATAAGGACCGGAACTGTAGTAAGTGATAAAATGGATAAAACTGCTTCAGTTGCTGTGGAATCTTATTACAAACACCCTTTATATAAAAAGATTTTGAAGAAAATAAAGAATTTCAAAGTTGATGATCCTCAGAATATGCTGAAAGAGGGAGATGTGGTTACTGTAGTTGAAACCAGGCCTTTAAGCAAAACAAAAAGATGGAGAATTCTTGAGGTAGTTAAAAAAGCCGAATAATGGCCTGGATTTAATTTCAGCCTGGCGGCTTATAAACAGAGAAAGGCAATCTGTTTGTGCAATTGTGGTTAAACAGCTGTAGGGAAGGGTTTATAAAAATGATTCAACAATATACTAGAGTAAATGTTGCAGATAATACTGGAGCAAAGGTATTGTCAGTTATTACAGTTCTTGGCGGGACAAGCAAAAAAGTTGCCAGTATCGGTGATATATTTACAGCAACAGTTAAGATTGCAAATCCGGGCGGAGTTGTAAAGAAAAGCGATGTTATAAAGGCAGTGCTTGTAAGATGCAGGAAAGAGTACAGGCGAAAAGACGGCTCTTATATAAGATTTGATGATAATGCTGCCGTAATAATAGATAACCAGAATAACCCCAAGGGCACCCGTATATTTGGCCCGGTGGCAAGAGAACTGAGGGAAAAAAATTTTATGAAAATCATTTCACTGGCGCCGGAAGTTATTTAGGAGAAGTTTATTTAGGAGAAGCTAAAATGTTAAAGATTAAAGAAAATGATAAGGTTAAAATACTGCAGGGAAAAGACAGGGGCAAGGTAGGCAAGGTTTTAAGGATTGAGCCTTCAAAAGATAAAGTATATATTGAAGGCGCAAATATAATAAAAGTGCACACAAGGTCAAAAAAACAGGGCCAGCCAGGCGGAATAATAAGCAAGGAAGGGCCAATACATATTTCAAATGTTTCTGTTGTTTGCCCGAGTTGTGGAAAACCGGCAAGAATTGGTTTTGATTCAACAAAGGATTCTGGAAATAAAGTCAGAGTATGCAAGAAGTGCGGAGGACAGTTTTAATGAAACCTAGATTTAAAGAAAAATATGAAAAAGACATCATACCCCAGCTGCTTGATGAATTGAAATACAAAAATATTATGCAGGTGCCGAAATTAAAAAAAATTACTATTAATATGGGAATGGGCTCAGCTTTGCAGAATCCCAAGGAACTTGAAGGAGCTGTAAGCGATCTTTCGAAGATAGCGGGCCAGAAACCTGTAATTACAAAAGCCCGCAAGTCAATTGCAAGCTTTAAATTGCGGCAGGGCAATTCCATAGGCTGCATGGTCACATTGCGGGGTAACAGGATGTATGAATTTCTGGACAGGCTTTTAAGCGTGGCTATTCCAAGAATAAGGGATTTCAGGGGGCTGCCTTCAAAAAGTTTTGACGGCGGGGGCAATTATACGCTTGGCATTAGAGAGCAGACCATTTTTCCTGAGGTTGATTATGAAAGCATAATAAGCACAAAGGGTATGAATATTACACTGGTAACATCAGCAAAGTCAAACAGGGAAGCGCTTCTGCTTTTAGAAAAGTTCGGTTTTCCATTCAGGAAATAGCAGGAGTTTTATAATATAAAGTAAATTTTTGGATATTAAAATAAAGAAGTTATATAAGGAAAGATTTATCAGGAGGATTTTTATTGGCTAAGAAATCTCTAATAGCTAAACAAAAAAGACCGGCAAAATTTAAAGTCAGGGATTATAACAGGTGCAACAGGTGCGGAAGGCCAAGATCATATTACAGGAAGTTCGGCCTTTGCAGGGTTTGCCTGCGTGAACTGGCTTATGAAGGAAAAATTCCTGGACTTACAAAGTCCAGTTGGTAAAAAGGAGGATAAATGTCTGTTTCAGATCCTATAGCGGATATGTTAACAAGGATTAGGAATGCAATAAAGGCAAGATTTGATGATGTAGTGATGCCATCTTCAAAGCTTAAGGCCCAGGTAGCAAAACTTATGCTTGAAGAGGGATATATAAATGATTATGAGGTAATTGACGGTGAGGATTCCGGTGATATTTTAAAGATCTCCTTAAGATATAATAAAAATAAAACCGGCGTTATAACAGGGCTTAAAAGGATAAGCAAACCGAGCCTTCGAGTTTATTGCGAAAAGGAAAAAATACCTTCAGTTATGGGCGGGCTCGGCACAGCTGTAGTTTCTACTTCAAAGGGAGTTATGTCAGGCAAAAGCGCCAAAAAACTTGGTATCGGGGGAGAAGTGCTCTGCCATATATGGTAGAAATCAAGGGGAAGTTTCTCTCAAAAATAAAAAACGAATAATTATTTGAAAGTTAAAAATTTATTAAATATTTTAAAGATTGGTTTGGAACTAAGGGGGATTTAAATTGTCAAGGGTTGGCAAAAAACCTATTCCTGTTCCTTCGGGAGTGGAAATAAATATAGATAAAAATACTGTAACTGTAAAAGGCAAGCTTGGCCAGTTAAAACATGAGGTGGATAAAG
>VGAZ01000084.1 GCA_016870615.1 Actinomycetota bacterium
GTTTATGGTACCCGAATCAATTAAATTTATTTATGAAGGGAATTTAAATCCCTGGATAACAGGCAAAGACTTAATATTATACACTATAGGCCTTATAGGGGTTGACGGAGCTCTTTATATGTCCATGGAATTTACAGGTCCAATTATAAAAACACTTTCCATGGATTCAAGGTTTACAATGTGCAATATGGCAATAGAAGCCGGCGGTAAATTCGGCATAATGGAACCTGATGCAAAGACAGAAGAGTTTATAAAAGATAAAGCTGCAAGGCCATATAAATTAATTAATCCTGATCCTGGTGCAGCATATTATAAAACATACAATATAAACTGCAGTGAAATTAAGCCCCAGGTTGCAACACCTCACCTGCCTTCAAATGCTGCAAATGCTGCTGATTTGAAAGATATTAAAATTGACCAGGCTGTTATTGGCTCCTGCACAAACGGCAGGATTGAGGATCTTGAAATATCAGCCCGCATACTTAAAGGCAAAAAAGTGGCACCGCACATAAGGGCAATAATAATTCCTGCAACCCAGAAAATATATCTTGATGCAATGGAGAAGGGTTATATAAAGACATTTATTGAGTCCGGCTGTGTGGTAAGCACGCCCACTTGCGGACCATGTCTTGGGGGACACATGGGCATACTGGCAGAAGGCGAACGCTCAGTATCAACAACAAACAGGAATTTTGTGGGAAGAATGGGGCATCCGAAAAGTGAGGTTTATTTAAGCGGTCCGGCAGTTGCCGCTGCAAGCGCAATAGCCGGCAGGATTGCAACACCAGAGGAGGTAATTTAAATGATAATTAAAGACAGAGCAATAAAGTATGGAAACAACGTGGACACTGATGTGATTATTCCTGCAAGATATTTAAACACAACTGATGAGGCAGAGCTTGCCAGCCACTGCTTCGAAGATCTTGACGAAAATTTTTCCCAAAAAGTAAAAGAAAGAAAAATAATTATTGCAGGAGATAATTTTGGCTGCGGTTCTTCAAGGGAGCATGCCCCTGTTGCAATTAAGGCAAGCGGAGTACTGCTTGTAATTGCAAAAACCTTTGCAAGGATTTTTTTCCGCAATGCTATCAATATCGGCCTTCCTGTAATACCGTGTCCTGAAGCTGCTGAAAGTATTAATGACGGTGACGAAATCGAAGTTGATCTTGACAGGGGAATTATAAAAAATATTACGCTCGGAATGGAATTTGCAATCAATCCTGTTCCGCCGTTTATACAGGAAATAATTTCTAGCGGTGGTTATATTAATTATACAAAAAAGAAACTGAAAGTATAAATGAAAGGTTTTAAATGAAATTCAACAGTAAAGATGCAGAAAATAAAATATACATATTTGACACAACTTTAAGGGACGGTTCACAGGGAGCAGAAGTTTCCCTGTCAGTAAACGATAAAATGCTCCTGATTGAAAGATTTAATGACATAGGCATTGATTATATTGAGGTGGGTTTTCCTGCATCAAATCCAAAGGACGAAGAGCTTTTTGAAATACTTAAAAATAAAAAATTTTCATATTCTAAAATAGTGGCATTTGGAAGGACAAAATATAAAGACACTGCCGCAGAAAAAGACCAGAACATGAAAAGTCTCCTTGATGCCGGCGCAGATGTTATATGTATTTTTGGAAAAGGTTCTTCCCTGCATGTGGACAAGGTTATTGAAACTACTCTTGAAAACAATCTTGAAATGATTTTTGATTCAGTTTCTTATTTGAAAAAAAACTGCCCTGAAGTAATTTATGATGCGGAGCACTTTTTTGACGGCTACAAGCTTGACAGCGATTATGCCATTAAGACCCTGCTTGCGGCCCAGGATGCAAATGCAGATTTTATAGTTCTCTGCGATACAAACGGAGGCTGCCTTCCTGGTGAGATACTTGAAATAATTACAAGAGTTGCAGAGCAGGTGGATGTGCCGCTTGGAATTCACTGCCACAATGACAGCGGCTGCGCGGTGGCAAATTCAATTCTGGCTGTAGAGAAACTTTCTTCTGTAAAAATGGTGCAGGGAACAATAAACGGTTATGGTGAAAGGTGCGGAAATGCTGATCTCTGCCAGATAATTCCAAGCCTTGAATTAAAGCTCGGCAGAAGATGCCTTCCTGAAGGCAGCTTGAAGCATATAACGGGGCTTGCAAGATTTGTGGGTGAGATAGCAAATATTTCTGTTCCCCACAGCCAGCCTTTTGTTGGCAGGAATGCCTTTACCCATAAAGCAGGCATGCATGTTCATGGCGTCAGCAAGGTTCCCGAGGCATTTGAACATGTAAGCCCTGAAACTGTCGGAAATACCCGGGAAATCCTTATTTCTGAACTTTCAGGCAAAAAATCCATAATAGTTAAAGCATTGGAATTCGGGGTGGAGCTTGAAAATGAGCCTGAAAGTGTCAACAAGATACTTAATATGATACAGAATCTTGAGCATAAAGGATACCAGTTTGAGGCTGCAGACGGGAGCTTTGAACTGATGGTTAAAGATACAATTGGCATAAAAAAACAATTCTTTAAACTGGAAAGCTTCAGGGTTCTAAATGAGAAAAGAGCTGACGGCCTCATGGTATCGGAGGCAACTGTTAAAATATTTATTGATGATAAAAGAATAATAGAAACCGCAGAAGGCGGCGGCCCTGTGCATGCTCTTGATTGCGCCATAAGGAAAGCTCTTTGCGGGTTTTATCCCGGGCTTTCAAAAATTAAGCTTACTGATTTTAAAGTAAGAGTCCTTGACGAAAAGCAGGGCACAGGCGCAGTTGTGCGGGTTCTCATAGAATCTTCAGACGGTGTTAAAAACTGGGGAACTATCGGGGTTTCTGAAAATATAATAGACGCAAGCTGGCAGGCTCTTGAAGACAGCATCATTTACGGTCTTATGCATATAGAGAAAAACACGCAGGATAAATGAGGCTATAATCTAAAACACAAAATATTTAAAAAAGACATACAGGAAAAGGATTATGCACCAAGAAAATACTAAAACTGGCATAGGGAAAATAATTGAAAACATATTAAAAAATTACCGCAGCGGAGCCAAAAGCGGGGAGCAATGCGTCTCAGAAATAAAAAACCTGTATTTTGAGGATTTGGGGCATACAAAACCTGATCATCACAGAAGTTTAAGAAGGGGGTTTCCTGAGGTAATTTATGGAAGTGGTAAAAAGCCGGCACACATACTGGAAATAGCTCAAAGTATTTTAAAATATTCTGAAATACTTCTTATAACAAGAACAGACCAGTCAGTATATAATTACCTGGAAAAATATCTTGAAGGCATTAAATTCAACGAAGATGCGGGCCTTATATATACACCCCTTAAAATTCCTGAAACTAAACTTTACCCGGGTATTACAGTGGTATGCGCAGGCACAACGGATATACCTGTTGCAGAGGAGGCTGCAGTAACGGCATATCTTATGGGAAATAAGGTAAAAAAAATATACGATGTCGGCGTTGCGGGACTTCACCGTCTTTTAAACTACGGAAAGGATCTGCAAAAATCCAATGTAATAGTTGCAGTTGCAGGGATGGAAGGCGCACTGCCCAGCGTGGTAAGTTCAATGGTAGATTCCGTAGTCATAGGGGTGCCCACAAGTGTAGGATACGGCGCAAGCCTTTCAGGACTGTCGCCGCTTTTAACAATGCTTAATTCATGCAGCCCGGGAATACTTGTATCAAATATTGACAATGGTTTTGGAGCCGGATACTGTGCAGGCGTAATAAATAAGAAGTGTAGATAAAAACTTAAAAAAATAAACTTTCCATTCATTTTTCATACAAGAAAAACCCAGTTTAAGCTATAATATTATAAAGGTAAAAGAAACTCTTAAAAGCCAATTAAATTAATATAATGAGCGGGTTCAATTCTTTTTAATTTCAGGCAATAGTGCCAGTTTTAAATATTAGAAAAAATTCCATTTTTTTTTAAGGCTATATCATGAGTAAGAATTTTATACATCTTCATGTCCACAGCGAGTACTCCCTGCTTGATGGTCTTCTTAAAATTGATGACCTTGTAAAGCGGGCCGCAGAACTTGAAATGCCCGCAGTTGCATTAACTGATCATGGCAATATGTACGGAATTATTGATTTCTATAAATCTGCAAAAAAAGCAGGAGTAAAACCAATTATAGGCTGTGAAGTTTACCAGTCCTCATCCAGCCGTTTCGACAAAAAGCCGAACAGGGATAAAAAAGAAGACATGTATAATCACCTTACCCTTCTTGTAAAAGATAAAACAGGTTATAAAAACCTTATGAAGCTTGTAAGCCTTGGCTTTCTAGAGGGATTCTATTATAAGCCCAGGGTAGATGAGGAACTGCTTTCAAAATACTCACAGGGTCTTATTGCCTTAAGCGGCTGTATGAGCGGAAGAATTCCAAGAGCCGTGGAAGCCGGCAATTTTGAAAAAGCTGATAATTTTATTATGCAGTATATCGATATATTCGGAAAGGATAATTTCTATCTTGAACTGACAGATTTTGGCATGCGGGGACAAGCTGAAATTAACCAGCATCTTGCAGGTCTTGCAGTAAAACATGGAATAAAAACTGTTGCAACCAATGACGTACATTACCTGAATAAAGAGGATTTCAAATATCATTTCCTGCTTTTGTGTGTACAATCAGGAATGACCCTTGGAGATTTCAGGAAATACTGCAGCAATATTTTGCCAGATGCCAATATTGACGAGACTATAAAAGAAATAATTTCAAAGCTTGCCATTAGCGAATACGGCAGAAAAGAAATAGACAATGAACAGTCCGATAAAAGTGGTTTTTTCCCGAGATCAATGGAGTTTTATTTTAAAAGCCCCATGGAAATGGATGCGATTTTTAATAATATGCCGGAAGCTCTTGAAAATACTTTTGAAATAGCTTCGAAATGCAATATTGAACTTGATTTTAACCTTGGCCTTATTCCTCCATTTGATGTGCCCTCAAACCATAACCCGGATGATTACTTAAGAGAGCTTTGTTTTTCAAATTTAAGCAGGAAGTATACTGCGGTTGATGCTGAAGTAAAAAACAGGATAGAAAGGGAACTGGAAGTAATAAAAAAAATGGGTTTTGCGGAATACTTCCTTATTGTATGGGATTTTGTGGCTTATGCAAAGAACAATAATATAAGGGTTGGGCCCGGCAGGGGATCAGCAGCAGGCAGCATTGTATCATATCTTCTTGATATTACAGATATAGAGCCTTTAAGGTATAACCTTCTTTTTGAGAGATTCTTAAATGAAGAAAGAAAGAAGATGCCCGATATAGATATTGATTTCTGTGATGAGCACAGGGATGAAGTAATAAAATATGTGACTGCAAAATATGGCGAAAACCGGGTTGCCCAGCTGATAACATTCGGGACAATGGCTGCAAGACAGTCAATCAGGGATGCGGGAAGGGTCCTTGAGGTCCCCTATGCAGATGTAGACAGGATAGCAAAACTTATACCTATGGAACTGAATGTCACTATAGACAGCGCCATTGGCGCAGTTGCAGAACTTAAGGAGTTGTATAATTCTGACAGGATTGTAAAAGATATTATTGATACCGCAAAATCACTTGAGGGAAAAGCAAGACAGCATTCCATTCATGCAGCCGGCATAGTTATAGCGGCTGATAATCTTTCAAATTATACCCCGCTTCAGCGCGATGAAAAAAGCGGGGATATAAAAACCCAGTATAAAATGGAGGATGTGCAGGATATAGGCCTTTTGAAAATGGATTTTTTAGGTTTAAAAACCCTTTCACTCATTGACCGGACTCTGTTTTTAATAAAGAAAACAAAAAATATTGAGATAGATATAAATAATATAAACCTTGAAGATAAAAAAACATACCAGATGCTTTCCAATGGTGAGTCGCTTGGGGTTTTCCAGCTTGAAAGCAGCGGCATGAGGGATCTTGTAATAAATTTAAAACCCGGAAGATTTGAAGATATAATTGCAACTCTTGCGCTTTTCAGGCCTGGACCTTTGCAGAGCGGCATGGTCAATGACTTTGTGGAAGCAAAGAACAGGAATAAGAAAATAAAATACCTGCATCCCAGCCTTGAGCCAATACTTAAAGAAACATACGGAATAATTCTTTACCAGGAACAGATAATGCTTATTGCTTCAAAGCTTGCAGGTTTTTCAATGTCTGAAGCAGATATCTTAAGAGATGCCATAAGCAAGAAAAAAAGAGATGTAATGACCCGCCAGAAAAACAAATTTATTGAAGGCGCAAAGATTTCCGGAATTATAGATGAGCAGATAGCATTAAAACTTTTCGAGCTAATAACGCACTTTGCAGAGTACGGTTTTAATAAATCCCACAGCGCAGCCTATGCAATGATTTCTTACCAGACTGCATATCTTAAGGCAAATTATCCTGTTGAGTTCATTGCAGCTCTTCTTAGCGTAAGGATGGGCAGCCAGGAAAAAGTTGCCCAGTATATAAATGAAGCCAGGCGCATGAATATAGATGTGCTTCCCCCTGATATAAATTCAAGCTATGCTGATTTTACCGTTGTAAAAGATTGCATTAGGTTTGGCCTCTCAGCTATAAAAAATGTTGGCACAAATGTGATTGAATCAATAGTCTCAGAGCGCAAGGAAAAAGGAACCTACAGCAGTTTCAGCGATTTCTGCAACAGGGTGAGCAATAATGTCCTGAACAAGAAAACTGTTGAAAGCCTTATAAAATCAGGAGTGTTTGATTCTCTTGGGCACTCAAGAAAATACCTTATGGAAAACTTTGAGCAAATATCCGAAGAAGCAAATAAAATCAAAAAAAGCCAGCAGTCCGGACAATTTTCATTATTTGATGAAATTGACTCTTCGGGAAGCAGTAATGGAAGCAGCGCTGATTACATGCCTGTATCAGCAAATGGCGCAGGAGAACCGCAGGCGGAATTCAGCGCAAGGGAAATGCTTAACTTTGAAAAAGAAATGCTTGGCCTTTATATTTCCGGTCATCCACTTTCTGATTATGAAGAAGTATTAAAAGACTTCATAAGCATATCAAATCTTGGTGACCAGGACGACAAGTCAACACAGGCAGTTGCAGGTGTTATATCATCTATTAAACAAATACTTACAAAGAGTAAACAGGCAATGTACTTTATGACCCTTGAAGACCTTACAGATTCCCTGGAAGTTATTGTATTCCCCACTGTGCTGGAAAAATATAAGGATGATATTACAGAGGACAAAATTGTTGAGATCAAGGGAAGAATTGATAAAAAAGAGGACCAGGTAAAATTCATTGCAATGGAAATAAAAGCATTAAAGAAGCCAAAAGATTTGCCTAAAAAAAATAAATTCCCGGAAAACAGTAGCTTCCAGGTTTCTGATAATTCAGCAATATTTAGTGAAAAACATGAAAAAGAAGAAAACAAATTAAAGCCTGAAGGCAGTGAAGGGGAAAATAATAAAGTTACACAAAATACAGATTTAGCTTTAAACAAACAAATTTATGGAGATAAATCTTTAAAGGAAAAAAAAGATGAGTATGGTAGTTTTGAAGAAAGTCCCTCATCTGTAAAGTGGCTGGGAGAAAAAAATGAAGCAGCAAAAGATTCATCATCTTGTTTTTTTAAAGACCCTGAAGTCAATACAGATAACCCTGCAAAAGAAAAATTAAAACTTATTATTTTGCTGGACAATAAAAATCTCAGCAAAGGCCTTATTGATTCCCTGCACGAACTTCTTTCATCCTTTCCAGGCAAGGTCCCGGTGGAGATCAGGATAAAAAACGGAAGTGACGGCAGCGCTGAAAATTTTTACAGTATTACATTAAATGGGGGAATATATTTAAATGATATTTTTTTCAAAAAATTAACGGGAATGTTCAGTGACACTGTATCCTGGGAAATATTTTCAGCAACAGTGTAAGTATTTAGAAAAGGTATGTTTTCCTTTTTTAAATCAA
>VGAZ01000085.1 GCA_016870615.1 Actinomycetota bacterium
TCATCATCTAAGATTGTAACTTGAGAGGTTTTCCCATTCTCAAGACAAGGAGTAATACGCGCTAATATCGTATCGCCATTTTTAAATTTCATTCCCCCATTGAACTCAGCTAATTCATAGTCTTCTATGAATTTAGTGAAAGGTTTGATCTTTTCCATTGCAATTTTTTTACCAACTTGCTTTTTAGAGATATTGTCATGGGGATTAAAAGTTATCACTTCCCCCAACTTAACCTCTTTCCACTTCATATCACTCAAACTCTTTACCTCTTTTCCTCCAGCTTTTTTTGAGTTGCCTTAATACTTTTTAAAAAGTCTTTTTCCGCTTTTAAAAGCTCATGTATGGTTTTCTCCACAGTTGTTCGGAAATTCCGAACAACTTCATTTTCATTTAATTCAATATTTGTGTATTGTTTTTAAAACTCATACCCTATTGCCCCCAGTCTCTTCCTTATTTCATCTTCCAATTGATGGGATTTGGCAAACATCTCTGCAAGTTCCCCTGTTAATCTTGCCATCTTTTCATCAAACGGCTCTCCATCATCTTCAGCTTCTTCAATTCCCACATATCTGCCGGGAGTCAATATATACTCATGCCCCCTGACTTCTTCAATATTTGCAGATTTGCAGAACCCCTGAATATCTATATATTCTTTCTCATCGCGCCAGTTATGATAAGTATCATATATTTTCTTTATTTCTACGTCTGATAATTCCCTGTGTTTGCGGGTAACCATTGTGCCCATTTTACGGGCATCAATAAACAGAATATTGTCCTTTCGATTCTCTTTGTTCTTTGAGATAAACCATAGACAAACCGGAATAGTTACATTGTAAAACAGGTTTGGGGGCATTGTTACAATACAGTCCACAAGTCTTGCCTCAATTATATTCTTCCTGATTTCAGCCTCAGCTTTTGTTGATGTGCTCATTGAACCATTAGCCATTACAAACCCGGCAATACCTGTGGGAGATAATTTGCTAATCATGTGCTCGATCCAGGCATAATTGGCATTATTTGCCGGTGGAATACCATATTTCCATCTGGCATCATCCTGGATGAGTGTATAATCGCTGACATTAAATGGAGGATTTGCCAGAACAAAATCCGCCCTCAGGTTTTTATGAAGGTCGTTACTGAAAGTATCAGCATCTCTTCCACCTAAATTACCGTCTATTCCGCGAATTGCCAGATTCATCTTACAAAGCCGCCAGGTATTGGCAGTAAATTCCTGGCCAAAAATGTGTACATCATCTTTCCGGCCCTGATGCTCTTCTACAAATCTTTGTGATTGTACAAACATACCACCAGAGCCGCAGCACGGATCATATACCCTTCCCTTATAGGGCTCAATCATTCCAACAAGCAGCTTAACAATTGTTGGCGGCGTATAAAATTCACCTTCACTGGAACCAAATTTACCCAGGAAATATTCATAAACCCTTCCAAGAACATCCTGTGCCCTTGCTGATTTATTTCCAAGATTAAATGAAAATAAGTCAATCAATTCACCAAGTTTTGTTTTATCCAGTTCAGGCCTTGCGTAGTTTTTTGGTAAAACGCCTTTTAAGTTTTTATTCTCTCTCTCAATAGCAATCATCGCTTCATCAATAATTTGGCCAATGATACTTTGCTTTGCACTCTTTTTTATAAAGTCCCATCTTGCGCTGGGTGGAACAAAAAAGACATTATCCTCTATATAAGCGTCTCTATCCTCTTCAAAACCAGCATCTTCAGATATGAGATCTCTATGTTTTTCTTCAAAACTGTCCGAAATGTATTTCAAAAAGATTAGACCTAAAATAACATCTTTATAATCTGATGGTTGGATATTCCCCCTGAGCTTATCTGCCATTTCCCATAGTTTATTTTCAAATTCCAAATTTATTGCCATTAAATTTCCCCTTCTATATAAATTTGTCATAAAGACTGTTTTTTACTGTTGCCCACTTTTTTTCTGCTTCTCTAGTAGTATTTTTATATATTATAAACTCATTATTATATTTGTTTATAATTTCTTTTTGTTTACTAATTGGTATTACAGGTATCTCCATTTCCATTATGTCCGAATGGTTGATATTCATAACTACTGTACCTCGCTGGAAACTCTTTATAATCGCTATTCCGATAGGACTTTCAAGAAATAACTGTATATATTCACCTAATAATTTATCTTTTGGCCTGATAACTATTAGGTTAGCTGAAGCAATCATTGTTTTATTTTGGCTCTTAAAAACCGCAGACTTAATGGCCGTGCCCCTGCATGACAGTACAACATCTCCATTTAAAAGCTCATATCGCTTGATTTTGTATTCTTCCTCTTCAATAGTTTCCATATCCAAATAACTAATCTCACCATGCTTAATGTTAGAGATATTAAGTACATAAATATTTCCAGGAATTGTGTCATTTTTTAAAATAGACTTGCCCCTGAATATTTCAGCAACATTTTTTAATTTTACTTTTTCTAAATTAGAATTTTTAAACTTTTGTATGCACTCATTTTCTTCAGATAATAGCAGTTCAATCCTCCAGTCCTGGTGATTCAAGAATTCTTTGGCTGTTAATTCTTTTTTATCAACAGCAGTTAATATGCCTTTTATTAATTCAAAAACTCCAAAATCAATATTTGATTGTGAACTATTTGTTATACTAAATAAATAAGTCTTGATTGATGTTGATGGTCTGAATGTACCTTCTGGTAAAATATAAATACTTTTTACGCTGAAGTTATCTGTAATATAGGACCTTAATTTCTCATATCCCATTGCCGCAAAGGTTATTTTTGCAGGCACTATTACTTCCAAAGTTCCCTGTTTTTTTAAATGGCTTAACATATTTTCAATTGCTATACCATCACTGTCCCTGGTAAAAAAATTACTGCCCAATTCATCATGCCTGTATCCAAAATTTGGCAATGAATAGATATAATCAAACTCCTCGTCCTTTAAACACTCTGTATAAATTGATTCAAAGCGGACATTGACATTTTTATATTCATTAAAAGCCAGTTTTAAGAGCATACTCATTGGTTTGAGCTGTGTTGTTAATGTAATTTCAGAATTTGGTAATTGTTTTATTATTTCTTTAAGTCCGGATAAATGCTTTTCTGCTTCAGTTATTAATATTTTTTGCGGTTTAAATAATTGTATTTTCTCACTTATATATTTACTCAGGTAAGCAGGAGAATTTATAATACCGGCCCGATCATTTTTGTATATTCCAAGAGTAAAGTCTATTAAATCTATATTTCTTAATGCTTTAAAAATATCAAAAAAATCATCTCTATCGGCAGGGAAAAAACCCAGTTCATCCTCAGTTGTTTTTTTCATAAACTGGAACAAGTTTTCTTTGTCTTTAATAATATTTGAATTTTCTTTTATTTTATTCTGTATTATTTTGACTCGAAGCATTTCATTTAACAGCTGCTCACGTGTAGATATCTGCCTTTGATATAATACATTTAAGGCTAAATCTATATTCTTAATCAATGAAACCCTCCTTTCCGTACTTCCTCTATCAGTAAACTATACTAAAATTATAAATTATACCTTTTAGTATGTCAATACTAAATATATCTTAAATTAAATATAAATTAAAAAGAAAGTAATATCATTTTATATATTCAAATGTTATTGCAGTCGAATAATTAGGTTTCTCACTCGTCCAAGTGTTGCCATGGTAGCTTGTTGCAATGAATCACACTTGATCAAGCAAGAGGATCTTTTACCTTTTATTAAACCTCAAGTCAAAGAATCCACCAAGTAGCCTCGCAAAAAAATCCTGCAAATGCTTGCGCCTTGCAGGAGAGTTTAGTGACTGTATGCTATCATATTTGAACAGGGTTTATCAAGGTTCCTATATATACCAGAAACAACTAATTAATAAATAAAAACTAATATAGATATAGCCACATAATATGACTAAACCTCGACATTTTTCTCGACATTTTGTCGAGTTTTTGGCTCCCCGAACCATGCCGGTGCGAGAACTTTTAAGATTAAAGTATTTATAGAGTATTAGTTTTAAGAAACTTTCTCAAGACGTTCTGCCACCCAGACTTTAATAATAGACTGTCTTGGCACACCTAGTCTTTTAGCTTCTTTATCCAATAGTTTAATCATCCATAAAGGGAAATCCACATTGACCCTTTTTTGAACCTGTCCCGGTCTTCTTGCTTTAGATATATCAAGGTATCTAGTTATATTTTTATTTTCGTCAAATTCCTTATCAAAATCACGAGCTTTCATAAATATTGATTTCCTCCTTTCTTGATCTACGTACTGAAATTATTCTAATATTGTCACTTCGATATGTAATAACAGCAGACCAATGTTTTCCCGATATTTTTCCGATCACAACTAACCTTTCCTCATCATTAGTTCTTGCTGGTATCTCGATAAAGTCTGTATCATCCCATAATTTTTGTGCTTCATAAAAATCAATACCATGCTTTTTCTTATTGCTGGTACTTTTTCTCTTATCGAATTCAAATTTCATGGTATATTTATTATACCTAATATATACCCTAAATCAATATAAATTTTAAAATAAACCAGTTAATGTGGAATATATGGTATCAAACCCTTTCTGTATGCTTCTTTCTGAATCCCTTCATACTTTTTTTTACAAGCATTAATTCAATCCTCCCAATTATTTATATTATTAATATTACTCCCAGGCAGGATATTAATCTGGTGATTCACCTTTGCCGCCAACAATCACTGGCTGTTGAATCAGGTTTGATTCTTTATCTATTTTTAAGAGCTTAATGTCAAACCACCACTCATCTCCAAAATCAAAAAGGTAAAATATTTTTTGGCCCCTAAAAAGCCTCAGATCAGCGATATTTATTTCATCTGCAGTTTTACCTTCTTCTTCAACATAAGAACTATAAATGGCCTTTCCGGTTTTACGCTTACCTCCAATATAAAAGGCATAGAGATGGTCATTGTCAAAATTAAAAGCTTCCTGGATCGCCTCATGTAAGTCAGAAAGATAATGTTTATGTGATATATCTATCTTTCTCCAAAGATCGCCATACAGGCTGACTTTAAACGTGTAGACTCCGGACCTGTCAAATTCATCCCTGTAAACTACTGTATTATTGACCTTTCCTTTAGGAAATAATCTCTTAAATATTTCAAATGGATCCTTATCTTTTTGAGGTTTGATCTTCTTTTTCATTTGGGAAATCAAATAATCAAGGAACATGTTATTCCAGGTCATTAAAGCATCAGTTACAAGAAATCTACTGGCATAGATTCCAAATTCATTTACAATAAAATCTTTTACTGAATCTTTAAAAAATGCCTCTTTATCATCATATAATTCATACTCTCCAAATCCAAAAAAGTTTAAATGGCAAAAGAATGCAGAATCTTTAGAATAATGTACAAAAATATTAAAGTTATTATCTTTTGCAACCCATTGTGATTTTTTTGAATCAGCCAATTCAGCAAGGAACCTGTAAAAAAAGTCTATACTCAAGAACCCGCTATATTTAATGTCAAATTCATATTTTGTCCAGTATGTCTGCAAAAGAAATACATATTTTTCATAAATATTTAAACTTTTAAAACTTTCATTTGCCGGAGTCTTTACCAGTACTGCTTTCCCTTTTTCATTTGCTTTAACATATAGGCCGCCAGCAAGGGCCAGTGAAAACATAAGATCTATTACTGGATAATGGTATTGAGTATAGTTCGGTTTGCTTACATCCTTTTTATAGTAAAGTGTTTGATTCAATCTAAAGGAATCCTTTTTCCCGATTTCACCTCTTTTTGCAGATAAGTGTGGTTTTTCACATTCAATGAAATTATTGAATATGTCAAAATCACTTATAGTTTTTTCAATGCTATCATTAAAATACATATTGGCTCCTTTCTACTTATTAAGCCCCTACGGGCTTAATGCTAATCCCATCTCTTTCTTGCCCTTTGTATGAATGATTCCCGGAAAGGAGGGTATTTTCCTGAAACTAATTTCTCAAAATCCGGGATAAAGCTGTATTTACGGCTATGATTTTCTCGGATGTGCCTGACAATAGACAGCCACTCTTCTTCGGAATTATTTTTAGTATATATGGCCTTCACCTTCAAGAAATACCCTAAAGCATTATCATAGTATTTGCTCTTTCCTGAATTGATTATCCTCATCCCCATTGCACGATAAACCTTAGCTGCCGCTATTAAATTTCTATTAAGCAAAACTTCTGCAGCTTCTTCCATTTTGTAATGACCGATATTTTCCAGTTCTTCATTTTTTACTGAAAGTATCCGGTCAGCGAGAATATCTAATTCTTTTGTTTTGATAAAAAGCTCAATAGTTGTATCCAGCGATGCTTTTTTGGCTTCTTCAATTGCCTTATTATGCCAGCTATCTAACTCTTTTTCTTCTATATATTTCATTAATTCATCATAAGAATATTCTGATGGATAGTTTCTAAAATATTTCCAGGCACTCTCAATGGCATAGTCATTATTTCCCAACAAACTTGATAATTCCCGTTTTAACCTTTCTAAGCCATAGCTGGAGCCATCTCCAAACTTTACTTTTTCTTTTAATCCGAGTCCTTTTTCCACCCATTTAAGAGCTTCCTGGAAATTATCAGTACTTTTGTATAATAAAGCAATAATTTCGCAATCTTCTGAGGTCATTCCTACTTTTTTACATAGACTTATATACGATTTAATATCATTTTTTTCATTATAGATAGTTTTTAAAATGCTTGTATTCTCCCTAACTGCATATGAATAATCATTAATCCGCTTGTCTTCTTTTGGACTTTCCAAACGATACGCATCATCAAAGCGAGATCTGATCCTTGATTCAAATATTTTCAATTCATCCCCGCGAAATATCTTAACTATTGATTTTTCAATCTTGTAGCAGAATCCATAATCATCATTTTCCATCCATTTTATAATCCTGTCTATAGTTTCTTTTGGATCACATTTTGCTTTCTGCCTGCCGTCGATCCAGCAGCAAAATAATTCTTCAAAAAACATCCCCAGATTACCGCCAGAATCATCTATCTCTTCTGCTTTTTCATAGCATCCTGAAAGAAATATTTCATATAGATAGACAGCCTGTCTGACTTTTCCGTTTTCAAGCAAGATATCAATTTTATCTTTTACTCTTTCTAAGCCATCGATAAAATCCGACGTATGATTATACGGTATGAATGTATCAAGTCTCAGCGCATCCTCTATTTGTTTAATTAGATCTGCTTCACTTATTTTTGCCATATAACTATGTCCCTTTCAATTGACAGCTGTTTTAGTATTCCCGGATCTCCCAGCCTGGAAAATTTTTCTTTATAAATTTTTCCACCTCTTCTATGTCATTCTGGTCTGTGCAATGTTTCTTCCATTCATTAAAGACATTTTCAAAAATTCCAGTAGAGACGTCTGCTGCCCAGTCCTTATACTCACTCTCAGACTCTTTTTCAAACTTGTAGATGCCTTTCAATATCCCTATACAGTGCTTTTTTGCTTCCTTATTTAATTTAAGATCCCGGCATTTTTTAAGTTCATCCAAATATGGTTCTATTGCATTTTCAAACATTTCCCATGCTTTATCCACTGGATCCACATATCCATGCCTTGTGGCACCGGAGCTATCCCAGATTTCTTCAACTTCAAGACTATCCAAATCCCAGAATACTTCATCAGCTACATCTTCGATTATTACTTCCTTAAAAAATTCCATTGCAGTATTTTCAATCTTTCTTAAGAGAGATGCACCTTCTCTGGCAAGCTTTTTCAATATAATCAATCCATCATCAGCAGTGATCCTTTCTAAGATATTTGACTCTTGCCCGGTATTTCTCTTATTATCCACAGACTTCTCCTATTGAATAAAAATCATAGAGAATTAATATAAGGGTAATCTTATTTATACAGTGTGCCATTCCT
>VGAZ01000086.1 GCA_016870615.1 Actinomycetota bacterium
GGGGACATATTATGTCTCTCCTTCTGTGGGCAACAAGGATACAAAGACTTACTGCGATTGGGTAATAAATATGATGACGGTAAATGTCATGCACCGAAATCTTGCAGAGGGCATTGCTGATTTGAGTTCCGAAATAAGCATACTTAAGATTTAATTATGTATTGCAATTTACTTTTTAGTAAACTATAATACATAATTATGTTTAATTCATTACAACAGAGAGAAATATTCCACCTTGAATTTTTAAGGTGGTTCGGCCGCAAAACAAACCCTGCTAACTATGCCTTAAAAGGCGGCGTAAATATGCGATTTTTCTTCGGGAGCGGAAGGTATTCTGAAGATATGGATCTTGATATTGAAGGGTTAAGGGTTGATCTTGTCCAGGATACAGTCCTGGATATATTCCAGTCTAAAAATTTTATTGATAATTTCAAGCCATATGGAATACAGGATATAGGTATTCCCGATATTGAAAAGGCAAAACAGGCAGAAACTACACAGCGCTTTAAAGTGCATCTTATTACTTATTCAGGTGAGGACCTTTTTACAAAAGTTGAGTTTTCACGACAAGGCCTGCAGGAGGGAATAAAGGCCGGCGCAGTACCTGATAATATCTTGCATGCCTATAAAATGCCTCCAATCATTGTGCCCCATTATAATGGGGTGGCTGCGGCTATGCAGAAATTAAATGCACTGGCATCAAGGCCGGTGGTGCAGGCAAGGGATATTTTTGATTTATACATTTTAAGCCCGCAAATTTTAGGTTCGCTCTCAGAAGCAGCTAAAATTCCTGAAAAAATAGAACTGGAAAGAGCATATGAAAATCTTTTTTCTGTTACTTTCGAGCAATTCCGGGATAGTGTAATTTCATACCTTGCACCTGAGCAGCAGGACAGCTACAACAATGGTTTTTTCTGGGATGAAATAAAATTAAAGGTTGCAAACCTGCTGGAGGAAATGATTAAAACACATGGTTAAGAAGTCAATACTTGCATTTACAAAAACATTAAACAGGCCAGTATTTACTACAAGAGAAGCCGCTGCTCTTTACGGCAGTTCTTTGTCCAATGTTTCAAAAATGCTTGGCAGCCTTGAGAAAAAGGGGCTAGTTTTCAGAATAACCCGTGGGATTTGGGCAGAAACAGGGGCAAGGGACCTGAGCCCTTATACGGTTATTCCATTATTGTTTCCTAAAAACAGGGCTTATGTTTCTTTTATAAGTGCGCTTCATCTTCATGGCATAATAGAACAGATTCCCCAGGAAATAAACCTGGCATCAACTGTGCATACGCAGAAAATTAAAACAAAAATAGGGACATTTTCAGTGCACCAAATTGCCCCTTTATTATTTGATGGTTTTGACTGGTATAAAGAAAGGCAAAGATTTCTTATTGCAGAACCTGAAAAAGCGCTAATTGACTGTCTTTACCTTTCAACCAGGAAGAAAAAACAATTTGGCTTTTTCCCTGAATTAGATTTTCCACAGGACTTCAGCTTCAAAAAAGCTGAAGAGTGGGCAGGTAAAATACCTGAGCAGAAGATAAGGTCTTCAGTTAAAAAGAAGCTTGCAGATATTGCTAATAAAAAGTGCTAAGGAAAAATATTACATTGATTTCTTTCAAGTATACTTGAAAATAGTCTTGACTTTTTCCCAGTATGGTTTAAACTTTTTGTATGGATAAAAGAGTATCATATAAAAAAGTATGGAACCAGTTATCTGCTGATAAGTCCTTGATTATGCTTGCCGGCCCGCGCCAGGCAGGCAAAACTACTTTTGCGCGGGATATTGTTGCCAAGGATTTTTCAGATGTCATTTATTTTAACTGGGATATATCGGATGATAAAAGGCGCATCATGGAGGATCCATTATTTTTTACCAAAGCGCCACTTAGCAGTATTACATCAAAGCCTCTTGTAATTTTAGATGAAATACATAAATACCGTAACTGGAAGAATTATCTTAAAGGTGTATATGACCAGTTTTGGGATCAGTATCAGTTTCTTGTTACCGGAAGCGGCCGCCTGGAGTATTCCAGGAAGGTGGGGGACTCGCTTGCAGGGCGTTTTTTAAAGTTTCATATTTTTCCTCTTACCCTGGCAGAGCTGTTTTTTGCTGATAGGAAACATGAGGTTTTTTTTAAAAATCCATTAGAAGATTTTGATGAGGCCCCGGCAGAAAAGACAAAGCAAGCTTTCCAGGATCTCTGGGAACTCAGCGGTTTTCCAGAGCCTTTTATAAAGGGCAGGAAATCTTTCTGGTCAACGTGGTCTATGTCTTACGGGCAGCAAATTATCCGGGATGACTTAAGAACCATGGCAGATATTCGCAACCTTGATTTGGTTGAAACTCTCTTTGCACTTATACCTTCAAGGGTTGGAAGTCCGCTGTCTATAAATAATTTGGCCAGGAATTTACAGGTAGCTTTTGATACAGCAAAAAACTGGCTTATGCTCTTTGATGCTTTTTACCTGACTTTCAGGCTTTCTCCGTGGACGGAAAAGATTTCAAGAAGTATTTTGAAAGAAAAAAAAGTTTATCTGTTTAACTACCCGGTAATAGAAAATGAAGCTGCACGCTTTGAAAATATTGCGGCCCTGGAGCTATTCAGGGCAGCAGAGATGTGGAAAGACAGGGGATTGGGAAATTTTTCCCTTCATTATGCCAGGGATAAAGATAAACAGGAAGTGGATTTTCTTATAGCAAAAAACAATAAACCTTTACTGCTTATAGAAACAAAACTATCTGAGGATGTTCCCTCTGCAAGCCTGATTAACTTCCAGGATTATCTGGATATTCCTGCTATTCAGCTTGTAAAAAAAGAGAACATAAAGAAGTTTTACAGGAATAAAAAGAATAATATTTTAATTGTTACTGCCCACCGCTGGCTTTCTGCCCTTCCTTAACATATTTATACCGGATCTTTTTCAGTATATCAAGATCTTATCATGCTAATATCCATGACAAAAATTGCAGGACCATGGATAATGGGGGGACTAATAATTATTTCATTGCAATAAGTGGACAAATATGGTAACTAAATGCCATAAATTTTGAAACCTTCAAGGAGCCAGTACTTAATATCTTAATTGTACCAAAAATTATTTTTGACAATTACATCATGATGTAATATATTCATAATAATGTAATCGTTTGGGAGGTCCTTTCTGGTGAAAAGAACACAGGTATTGTTAACTGAAGAACAGCATAAAATTTTAAAAAATATATCCAGTGAAAAAAATATTTCTATGGCTGAGGTTGTAAGGGAATGTGTAACACATTACACAGCAGATCTTATCAGCAAACCAATTACTGGTGAAGATGAAAAAATAAAGAAGGCATTAAGTGTTGCGGGACGGTTTGTTGCGGGAGACAGTAATATTTCTGTAAATCATGATGACTATTTGAAAGAGTATTTTAAAAAATGAGTGTTTTTATTGATACAAGCGCGATTATAGCTTTTATGTTGAGCGATGATGCATATTACAGGCAGTCTTATAATATATTTTCAAGATTACTGGAGGAAAAACATATTATAATAAGCTCAAATTATGTATTTCTGGAAACAGTGACTTTATTAAACAGCAGGATAGGGCTTGAAGCAGTTAAGCTTTTAAGAAATAATATTCTGCCTGTTATAAAAATCTACTGGGTGGATGAACAACTTCATAATAATTGCATGAATATACAGATTGCCTCAAACAGAAAAAAAATAAGCCTGGTTGATTATACAAGTTTTGAAATTATGAGAAAACTGGACATACGGCAGGCTTTTACCTTTGACAGTCATTTTAAGGATATGGGTTTTGAAATGATTGAAAACTATAATTAATTACCATATCAAAGAAGCTGTTCCACATTCATTTATTTGACTAATTCAGTAATATTACTCAGCATAGTGAGTAAAAATCATCAATATTACTCAATAGTAAAAATTAAAATGAGTAAAAACCGCAGTTTTAGGCTGCTGCTTAAAGAGCAAGTATAATTTTAAATTACCTTTTGACTTTCAAATCATATACTTTCCTGTAAATATCAAGTGTTTGGGCAGCTGTTTTTCTCCAGGAAAAGCGCTTTGCATTTTCCAGGGATTTTGCGCCAAGCTCACTTCTTAAATTTTCATTGCCTAAAACCATCATTATTTTTGCTGCAATATCTTCTTCGTCTGCAGGGTTAAAAAGTGTATTTTTATAATCCATGAGCTCAGGAATTGAGGAACTTGATGATGCGCAGACTGCGAGCCCGCACTGCATTGCCTCAACAACAGGCAGGCCAAAGCCCTCAAACTTTGAAGGGTATACAAAAAGCTCCGCCATATTATAAAGGTGCACCAGCTCATCATCTGTTGAGCGGCCGACAAAAATTATATCTTTTTTATAGATGCTGTTTTCATATTCAGTGTATGCAGCTTCGCTTTTCCATCCTGTGCGGCCAACTATAACAAGTTTGGGGACAGTCCCCTTAAAATGGGATGGTCCCCTGTCACTACCGCTTTTTAAAAGATTAAATGCCCTTATAAGCGTTACATAGTTTTTCCTTGGCTCAATTGTGCCGACTGAAAGAATGTAGCTGCCCTTAATTTTATATTTCTCAAGAATGCTTCTGTCATATTGGTCCGGAGAAAGCTTCCTGAATGAGGCATCAGCTGCAAGGTGGGTAACATCAATTTTTTCCGGATCCGTATTAAAAAACTTCACAATGTCATTTTTTGTGCTTTGTGATATTGCAATTATCCTTTTAGCAGCTTCTGAATTTCTTTTCACTTCCTTTGTATATTTTTTTATGAACCAGTCAAAATTAAAATGCGTAAACCTTATAAATGCCAAATCATTTATTGTAAGTATTATTTTTTTATTAAATGTCGGGCAAATCATAAAATCCGGGCAGTGAAGAATGTCTGCGGCAAATCCAAGTGTTTCAATTGCAGGCAGCCTTAGCCTGTTCCACGCATCAAGCTTCTTTTGGGTGGTTTTAAACAGCTTGAATTCAAGTTTTGTTTTTCTGTCCTGCTCCTGCTCTGCAGAAGCTGCATAAATGTTTTTTAACTCCTCCACAAGCGGCAGGTAATCGTCTGAAATGTAGCGGCCCGTAAGCACAAAGGTATCCTCATAATCAATTGCAAAGAGGTTTTTTAAGAGATTAAATATGTATCTTCCTGCGCCTATGTCACTGCCATGGTTTAACACTGTTGATATGTCTATACCGATGCGCATCTTAACCTTTCTCTAAAATTATAATTGGCAAATACCATATAAATATTTTTTTAAATAATAAATAAAAATGCAGGCTTAACGGCTGCAGCAATGTGTGTTTTAAATTTAAGGGTGATAAATGCTTTAAAAGTTTAAAGTAAGCTTTAGGGCAGCATAAGTTGTATGGGTCGTCCATTTCCTTTATCTTATCCTGTCAATAAATTCATGAATAGGTTTTGGCTCATATTCAAGCTTTCCGTGCAGGAACTGCCGCAGGTACTGCGGCTCTATTTTAAACCTTGTATCATCTAAAACCTGCAGGTAATTTATATATTCTTCATATTTCCTGCTGCCGGTTATTATAAAGAGCCTTTTGTATGTGAGTATTAAGCTCTGGATACAATATACAGGCTCATTTCTTGCTATATCAAAAAAGTTATATTCCCCCCAAGAAAACTTAAATATATCACTGTCTGGAATCTGTCTTGTCATCTGTATGTACTGCCTCTGTTTTTTAAGGCCGGAAAGGCTTTTAGCTGCATCTGAGAGTATTTTCCTGGCAACCGACTTTAAATTCCTGTCCTTTAAATTTAATAATTGTATATTGCGCTCATTTTTTATAACCCGCTTCATATTTGCGGTTTCTGCATTTTTGTATGCCAGCTTCATGGCATTTAATTTCAGGTAATAATATTTTGTCACAAAAGCGGTTGCCTCGTCCCTGAAACTATATGCATACCTGTGGTAAACCATTGAAGTGGGGCAGGATTTAAATTTGTAGCCTGTAAGATTTGCCCTGTAACAGAAATCAATATCCTCATAAAACAAGAAATAACCCGGATCCATTGTCTGTCCGCTTGTTTGCATAGCGCTGTGCGCAAGATAATCCCTGCGAAGAAATGCTGATGTAAACGATACGCCAAAAATATCCTCGGGTTTATCATACTGGTTGAGGTCAAGCTGGCCTATTCCGTTGTACCCTATATAAAGGTTACTGTCAACGCTAACTCCTACATTGTCAATATATTCCGGCTGGTGGTAAAGCTTGATTTTAGGCGCAAGGCCAACATAGCAGCTGTCAAGACTATTAATCGTTTCAACAAACTCTTCTATTGCAATCTTTTCATATGTAACATCAAAGCTGGATAAAAGTACGTATTGGCTGTCAGTAAAGTTTAATGCATTATTGATTGCTGCAGCAAGCCCGATGTTTTTGGCGGATTTTATTATTTTAATATCATCAAATTCCTTTTCTATAATGTCCAGCGTATCGTTGGCGGAGTTATTGTCATAAATAATTATCTCGATATTTTTATATGTCTGGGTCTTTAAAGATGCCAGGCATTCTTTTAAACACTGGTATGAGGAATTATAGTTAATTATAATGACTGCGACTTTTTTCTTAAGTCTTTCTTCTATATTTCCCAGGGTAAGCCTTACTTTTTCCTCAGTGATTTTCTCTTCAATATTTCTTGCCCCAGTATCTGTATTATTTTTAAGATCAGCAGGCCCGAGTTTAAGGATTTTTCTAATTTGCTGGTCATATTTATTTATGCTGTTTTGCCAGTTAAAAATATCTATAAAGTTTTTTGCAAAACTGCCCATTTCCAGGCGCATATTTTTGTCGCTTGCAAGCAGCATTGCTTTTTCTGCAAAGCTGTCTGCATCATTTACAATATACCCTGTTTTTCCGTCCTGCATTATTTCCGGATGTGCCCCTATGTCATAGCAGATGACAGGTTTTGAAAAAAACTGGGCTTCTCCTACAGGAAGGTCAAATCCTTCCCATTTTGAACAGGTAGTATATATATCACATGCAGAGTATATAAGCGGCATTTTCTCCTCTTCTGCATTTGCATGGCATAAAACCCCCTGGTTTTTTAAAAATTCCTCATCATTTTTTGAGCCGAAGCCAACTGCAAGAAGTTTTATAGCCGGGTTTTTAAGGCTTATCTTATGATAAATATCAATAAGCTCCCCAAGCCCCTTGTATGGCTGGTTTGACAGGTTTAGCCTGCCAACATATAAAAGCAATACATCCTGGTCATCCAGTCCAAGTTGTTGCCTGTACTGTTTAGTATCATCAGCGCAAAGCCTGCTGTATTTATAATGGTCTATTCCATTGTATATGAAGTCAGCTTTCTTCCTGATGGAGCCAGGAAGCTGGCCCAGCAGGTATTCAGACACTGTTACAATTCTTTCAGCTTTCCTGAAATATGAAATATTCTGCGAAAGGCGCTGGTAAATATAAAACAGCCTTCTTCTTAAGGGAATGCCTACCGTTGATATTATGCCATGGTCCACCACAAGTGTTGGCTTTTTAAGTTTAGGTATCAGGCTGTAAAAAGGGAAGGACTGTATAATGTAGAGGTCCGTTTCACGGCTGTTTAAAAAATTGGCAAATTTTCTTACCCGCTGCTCAAGAATAAAAAAATTGCCAATACCTATTGGCGGAAGCTTAAAAATACTGTAGGATTTCCTGTTGGTAAAGGTTTCATCAACAAGGTTTGCATATACTTCCGTAAAATACCCCTTTTTTGCAAGTCCGTGGGCTATCCTGTCTACAACAAGGTCAACTCCGTGCCCTTTTATCATCCTGTCTGTCAAAAAAGTTATCTTTGGCTGTTTCATGGCTATATTTTAACATCAATTATTGTTT
>VGAZ01000087.1 GCA_016870615.1 Actinomycetota bacterium
AAGGTGAAGAAATATCAGTTATGCTGACAAATGATGTAATTATAAATGAATTTGAGTTCATCTCTTCTAATGTTTTAAGCTTTGAACATGAGGTAAATGAAAAAGATATTGAGCTTTATACAGGCAGTGAGCCTTTTATTGAGGCAGATAATGCCTTCATAAAGGATATAGTAAAAAATGTTTCCGGCGGGGAAACTGACCCTAAAATCATAGCTGAAAAGCTTTATGATTTTGTCAGGGCAAATATTGAATATGATTATGAGAAACTTGATTCGGGATATTTTGAATATAGAACTGCTATAGATATTTTAAATGCAAAAAAAGGCATATGCACTGATTATTCCATATTATATACAACCTTATGCCGGGCAGCCAGTATACCCGCCAGGGTGATTACAGGCATTCCAGTGCTTGGAATTCTGCAGGAAGAGGGCGGGCAGCTCAGGTACGGGCATGCATGGGTTGAGATTAAGCTTGATTCATATGGATGGATACCGCTTGATATTACAAATAATAAAAGCTTTATGTCCAATAATCACATGCTTAATTTAAAAACATATGAAGGTATATATAATATAGAAGGCAATTCACCTGGCAGTGCCAGCAATACTGTACCAATAGGTTTTACTTACTTTTGGGATGGAGGTGCCAGGCCGGATATATTCTCTGAAGTTATATACAGGGTTTCTGGCCTTGATATAAAAGATATAAATATGATGCTGGAAAGAGAGTTTATAGATAATACATATAAACTTCTTAATGAATATACTGCAGCTATAAACCATGTAAATGAAGCCCATGGCAAATCGTGGATATATAATGATGTGCAACATATAGCTATTGAAGAAACATTGCAGCTAAGATTTATGGAGATAATAAATTCCTTTGAAAATATTAATTATCCGCCGCAGCTAAAAAACCGCAGGAATAATATACTTGCTATTATGCAGGAGATCAGCTTATACAAAAATATGCAGATTACAAGCGCAAAGAATAATAATTATGAACAATTTATAGACAATTATAATAAGTTTGCTTTAAGTCTTGAAAAACTGTTTAATGATTATAATATACTGGTTTCTGAATATAATAAAAAATATAATTGATAAGTTTTCATATATGTACTTGAAATATGCTGCTATATTTTGCAAAATACAAATAAATTTTTGGCTATTGTAATTGTAAAATTCAATTTTAAAAATATTTCCGGGAGGCAATTATGGAAAATTTCAGGTTTAAAAACCCTGTAGAGATAATTTTTGGAAAAGAAACAGAAAACGAAGTTGGCGCAGAAACCAGGAAATATTCCGGTAAAATCCTTCTTCATTATGGAGGCGATACAATAAAAAAAATCGGCCTTTATGACAAAATTATAAAATCTTTAAACAAAGAAGAAATTAATTTTATTGAGCTGGCCGGTGTACAGCCCAACCCGGTACTGGGCCTTGTCAAAGAGGGAATTGATATTTGCAGGAAAAACAACATAGATTTTATTTTAGCTGTTGGAGGAGGAAGCGTTATTGACTCAGCTAAAGCAATATCCATAGGAGTCCTTTATGATGGCGATGTCTGGGATTTTTTTACAGGCAAGGCAAAACCTTCCGGGGCGCTTGATATCGGTGTTGTGCTTACTGTGCCTGCTGCCGGAAGTGAGTCAAGCGTTGTAACTGTTATAAGCAATGAAAAATCACAGTTGAAAAAGGGATTTCATAGCAGCCTTATGTTGCCAAAGTTTGCAATATTAAATCCTGAAATTACATATTCCATAGACCCATTCCAGACAGCCTGCGGGGCAGCAGATACAATAGCGCATATACTTGAAAGATATTTTACACCCACCACAAAAGCTGACCTGACAGACAGGCTCTGTGAGTGCGCTATAAGGTCAGTAGTAGATAATGTGGCAATAGTAATGAAAAACCCGGAAGACTATGATGCAAGGGCCGAGCTTATGTGGGCAAGCACCGTAGCCCATAATGGAATACTTGGCACCGGAAGGATTGAGGACTGGGCTTCACATAAGCTTGCTCATGAACTGAGCGTGCTGTATGGAATTACACATGGAGCAGCTCTTTCAGTGGTATTTCCAGCATGGATGAAATATGTTTACAGGAATAATATAAAAAGATTTTTCCAGTTTGCCGTCAGAGTATGGGACGTGGATCCCTGCTTCGGCACGCAGGAAGAAGTTGCTGTTAAAGGAATCGAACATTTTGAAAATTTCCTTAAAGGCATCGGGCTTCCCACCAGGCTAAAAGAGCTGGATATACCAGGAGATGCTGATTTTGCAGGCATGGCTGAAAAAGAATTACAGTGGGGCCTGCTTGGAAATTTTGTTAAGCTTAATAAGAATGATATAGTAAATATTTACAGAATTGCTCTTTAAAGCAGTTATAATCCTGAAAATATGATATAAAATGAATAAATAAATCTATGAATTGAATTATTGATTATTTAAAAAACACATATCACAAAAAATATGCTTTTAATATTATAAATCTACTCCTATTGCTTTATTTCGAATCCTGCCTGGCCAGCCATTCCGGTATGTATGTCAAATCTTTTTTTACAAATATTTAAACTTCAAACTCTGATGAAGGTAATTTTGATTGCCTGATGATTGATTTGAGTGTTCCAATTTTTATTTCTTTATGGTTTGGAACAGGAACAGTTATTGTAGATGTTCCTGATTTTTTCTGCATTAAGACATGGCTTCCACGTTGTCTTACAATTTCAAATCCATAACTTGAAAGTATTTCACAGATTTCCTGGCCGGATAATACCCTTAGCCTACCCAACAGAGACCTCTAACCTTGTTATGAAAATTTCATTATGAAGCCTCTCATTTATTTCTTCTGGTGATGCAACTTCAAAGAACAATTCTATTGCTTCTATAAGATTTGACCTTGCCTTCTCGACTGTTTCACCTTGGCTTGCAATATCAAGCTCCGGGCATAATGCCACGTAAATATTATCTTCTTTTTCAATTATAGCGGTATATTGTTGAAATTTACTCATATTAAACCCCGGATATTAATTATTAATCCATATTACTTTAATAAACAATTGATATTATAGCTTTAAAGAGATTTTTTTATAAGTAGATAATTTCTTCCTGAAAAAGTGTGGGAATTTTTATAAATTGGAATAGATTTTAAAATATATTTTTAAAAACTTAATTCAGGTATAAAAATAATTTTGTCCCGTATTTTTCCTTGAATTGTGCAGTTTTTATAAGAGTTACCTTACCCTTAAAAAATAAAATGCAAAAAAAACTTTATATGAATTTTAACACTTTTTCCTGTATTTCATCCCTGGTTTTTTTAAATGCTGCCAATTTCTCTTCTTTTGTTCCTTCAACAGCTGCAGGATCTTTTAAGCTCCAGTGAAGATACCTGGCATTACCTGGAAAGACTGGACAGGATTCTTTTGCATTATCACAAACCGTTATAATGTAATCAAACTGTTTTTTTAAAAAGGTATCTAAATGTTTTGACTTATAATTTGAAATATCTATACCTTTTTCAGACATTGCCTCAACTGCCAGGGGATTTAATCCTGCTGGTTTGATTCCAGCACTGTAAATTTCCCATTCTTTCTTATAATGTTTAAGAAAACCTTCAGCCATCTGGCTCCTGGCAGAATTGCCGGTACAGATAACCAGTATTTTTAACACGCTTTCTTTTTGCATATTATATCCCTGCTTATTTTTTTTGCATTTTCCTCATCGGATTTTATTTGCCTGTCGTTTCCTAAGCTCTTGCATAATGTTTGAATAAACTTGCCGCTATAAGAATCAATATCAGCTGCAATATTATAATTTACCCACAGCCCATCTTTATAGGATTCTATAAGTCCAGCATTTTCAAGCAGTTTTAAATGGCTTGATATTGTTGGCTGGGAAAGACCTATTATGCTTGTTATTTCACAAACACAAAGATCCTTCTTAAATTTTAACAAACAGATAATCCTTATCCTGTTTTCATCAGCAAGCGCTTTTACTATCTTTGTTATTTGTTTTAAATCTTGTCCACTCATGATTATTTTCCCCTTACAGCCGATACTTTTGCATAATTTTTTCTTACAATTTTTTTAATATCATTTTTTTCCAATAGATCTCCTTATGACACTATTATAAATTATTATATTTTTGCAAACCAGTGCCTTGTCGAGGTTGCTATTTTTACTAGTGTAAGCATAACGGGTACCTCGACAAGAACCCCAACAACTGTCGCAAGGGTAGCTCCTGACTGAAGGCCAAACAGAGATATTGCCACAGCAACTGCTAGCTCAAAGAAATTGCTTGCGCCAATCATCGCTGCAGGAGCTGAAACAGAAAAAGATATTTTCCACAGCCTTGCCCAGCCATAAGCAATGAAGAATATAAAAAATGTCTGTATTATAAGCGGCGCGGCAATCATTAATATGTGCAGGGGATTTTGAAGTATTATTTTCCCCTGGAATGCAAATATAATTACCAGGGTTAAAAGCAGCCCAATTATGGTTATATTATTAAATTTTTTTATAAAAACATTTTCAAAATAATCCAGTCCCTTTTTCTTTACTATAAAAAGCCTTGACAGGTATCCGGCTGCAAATGGTATCACCACAAATAATACAACCGATAAAAATAAGGTGCTGTACGGTACCCTGACATTACTTATTCCAAGAAGAAGAGCCACAATTGGAGTAAATGCAAAGAGGATTATAATATCATTTACAGCAACCTGCACCAGAGTGTAGGCTGCATTTCCGCGGCACAGATAACTCCATACAAATACCATTGCAGTGCATGGCGCTGCGCCAAGAAGCACTGCTCCTGCAAGATACTCGGTTGCAAGGCCATCAGGTATGAAGTTTTTAAATACGACTTTTAAAAAAAAGAATGCTATTGCATACATTGTAAATGGTTTTATAAGCCAGTTGGTAACAACTGTTACTGTAAGCCCTTTTGGTTTCTTTGTTGCATTTAAAATGCTTGCAAAGTCAACTTTTAGCATCATGGGGTAAATCATCAGCCAGATAAGAATTGCCACAGGAATTGATACGTTTGCATATTCGAGCTTGCTTAAAAAATTCGGTATAACAGCCGCATATCTTCCAATTGCTACTCCCACAACAATACAAAGGATTACCCAGACAGAAAGATATTTTTCAAAAAAACCTATGCCTCTTCTGTCCTGGCAAGTTTCGTTTTCAGCCATTTTTTATTCTCCTTGCATTTATTTTTACAGTATAGTATTTTCCATTAAACTGTTGATATATTTAAATATATCGATATAATAACACATGTAATTTTTTGAAAAAAGTAAATTTTTTAAAAAAAATAAACTATGTGAAATTAATAAAAGTTTGGTTAAAAAATTATGCAAATATTTCTTGAAGCCTTAAAAAGTGGTTGGGGCGCCCTGCTTGAGTATCTTTCGGCCCATGTCTTAACCTGTCTTGTGCCGGCATTTTTTATTGCGGGTGCAATTGCAGTATTTGTTTCAAAAGGTGCAATACTCAAATACTTCGGCCCAAAAGCAAACAAGTGGCTCTCCTACGGCATTGCATCTGTATCCGGGGCAATACTTGCAGTATGCTCATGTACAATACTTCCCTTATTTGCAGGTATCAGGAAAAGAGGGGCAGGCCTTGGACCCGCTATTGCTTTTTTATATTCAGGCCCTGCTATAAATATTCTTGCAATAGTCTATTCTGCAAGGCTTCTTGGATATGATCTTGGAATCGCAAGAGCAATAGGAGCTATAGTATTTTCTGTAGTAATAGGCCTTATTATGGCGCTTATCTGGAGAAAAGAAGAAAGGGCAAAGTTTGAAGGCAGTGAAAATATGTTTAAAGCCTTTGAGCAACAAAGCTATAAAAAACCTGCTTATATGACTTTGGTATTTTTTGCCTCCCTTATTGCAATACTTGTGTTTGGCGCTGCCAAAATGTGGATATTTGCAGGAGTTGCCCTTGTTATTTTGATTGTGATTCTTTTTATAGGCTTCAAAAAGCCTGAGCTTAAGGACTGGATGAAAGAAACAGGCAAGCTTGCCCTCCAGATATTTCCGATACTCCTTGCAGGTGTATTTATTGCAGGTATCATAAAGTATTTCCTGCCACAGTCAATAGTTGAGGCATGGGTTGGAGGCAACAGCATAAGATCAAATTTTACAGCATCTATATTTGGAGCTCTTATGTATTTCTCAACACTTACTGAGGTTCCAATTATAAAGGCATTTATGGACCTTGGAATGGGAAAAGGTCCTGCACTTACACTGCTCCTTGCGGGACCTGCGCTGTCGCTTCCAAACATGATTGTCATTGGAAGAGTTATGGGAGCAAAAAAGACGCTGGCATATGTGTCACTTGTAATTATAATGGCTACATTTACCGGGATGTTTTTTGGCCATTTTTTTGGATAATTATTTTATGCTTAAAATACTTATATAAAACTCATTTTTAAAAGGGAGGAAACAAAATGAAAATTCAAATACTTGGCACAGGATGCGCAAAATGCAAGCAAACTGAAGCAAACGCAAGGCAGGCTATAAAAAACCTTGGTCTTGATTCAGAAATTGAAAAGGTTACTGATGTAAATGAAATTTTGGATTTTGGTATTATGGCAACTCCAGGGCTTGCAGTCAACGGCGATGTTAAGTTTTCAGGCAAAGTTCCCACAGTTGGTGAAATTGAAGAAGCTTTAAAACAATAAAGATATTATTTTAAAGACCGGGAGCTCGCCAGGAAAGCGTTAAAAACCCCTGGCAGCCAAAGACCTGGAATTTAAATATTTAAATTATTCTTTTAAATTAAAAAAAATATGGGGTTTACTTATTCCTTAATATGTTTTTTGCCCTGTATTCAATATAGTCCAGATCTGTATCTTTTGGAGCAGCTCCAGTTTCAACAGCGGCTTTGGCAACAGACATGGCAACAGCCGGCAGGACTCTTGAATCAAAAGGTTTTGGTATTATATAGTCACTTCTTATGTCCTTCTGTGCTATGGATGCTATTGCTTTTGCCGCAGCAAGTTTCATATCCATATTTATATCCGTTGCATGGGCATCAAGCGCTCCCCTGAAGACACCCGGGAATGCAAGCACATTGTTTACCTGGTTCGGATAGTCCGAACGGCCGGTAGCTATTATTTCTATGCCAATACTTTTTGCAAGCTCCACCTTTATTTCAGGCTCAGGATTTGCAAGAGCAAATATTATAGGTTTTTTGCTCATTGTCGATACCATTTGGCCAGTAAGCTGGTTTGCAATAGACACCCCAATAAATACATCTGCTTCAACCAGGGCATCTGAAAGGCTTCCTTTAATATTACCGGGATTTGTGAGAGAGGCTATTTCAGCTTTAGCAAAATTCAAATCCCCCCTGTCTTTATATATTATACCTTTGGTATCACATACAAGGACATTTTTTATCCCAAGACGCGCAAGAAGCTTAACAATTGAATGCCCGGCAGCGCCTGCCCCGTTCATCACAACTTTTATATTATTCATATCAAGGCTATAATACTCTAAAGCATTAAAAAGGCCTGCAAGAGTGACAATTGCGGTGCCATGCTGGTCATCATGAAATATTACCATTTTTGTTTCTTTTTTAAGCCTTTCCTCAATTTCAAAACACCTGGGAGCCGAAATATCTTCAAGATTAATCCCGGCAAAAGAAGGCTCAAGCAGTTTTACTGTTTCAATTATTTTATTATTATCCTGGCTATCTATACAAAGCGGAAAAGCCGACACACCGCCAAATTGCTTAAAAAGCACACATTTGCCCTCCATTACAGGCATCGCTGCTCTTGCCCCGATATTTCCAAGTCC
>VGAZ01000088.1 GCA_016870615.1 Actinomycetota bacterium
CAGCCGGAAAATCCTTAAGATCTGTATAGGGTAAAAAAAGCCCTGCCACATACCTGTCCATAAATTTCATATTAACACTGAGTTCAAGATACGTGATTTTGCTTGCAATTTTTTCGCAATATGCGTATTTTTGCCGGGATAGCAGGCACATGCAGGCTCCTGCAGCAGAAGTGTTACCGAGAAAAGTATAATTTTTTACATCAATGTCAGGAAGCATGCCGATAATTATGGCATTTAATATATTTATATTTTTACCAAGTCCGCCTGCAAGGTAAATATGTGATATGTCTTTTATTCCCAGGTCAAGCTCCTCAAGCAGTGTTTTTATTCCCGAGTAGACAGCAGACTTTGCCCTTATAAGATTATTAAGGTCAACTTCGCTTATAAAGATATCGCTGCCGGTGCCTGCAGCTGCTGCGCCCGCCACCACATAGCATATTTGCCCTTCAATTTCTTTAAGGTATGGATTTCCAATGTCGCGGTTAAACTTACCTTTCCTGTCAATTACACCTTTTAAATACATTTCCCCTATTAAATCAATAAGCCCTGAACCGCATATTCCTGAAGGTTTTATATTACCGATAACACCGTAACTGCATCTGTAGGTTTTCTGGTCAATATTTATTTTTTCAATTGCTCCGTCAACTGCCCTTGTGCCGCATTTAACTCCCCCGCCTTCAAATGCTGGCCCCGCCGAGCATGAGCAGCCTATGAGCCAGTCGCTATTTCCCGCAACAAGCTCCCCGTTTGTTCCAAGATCAATAAAAAGAGAAATGTCTTTTTTTTTGGAAATGCCTGTTGCAAGCACACCACTAGTTATGTCGCCGCCCAGATAACTGGCAACACCTGATATGCTGTAAATAATGGCATCTTCTACAGATATAATGCCAAGTTCACGGGCATAAACTTCCGGTAATTTATTTGCAACAGTAATGTATGGCTCTTCCCTGATGGTTTTTGGCGATACACCATAGAATATGTGCATCATTGTGGCATTTCCTGCAATCATTAACGCTGCAATATTGTCAGCATTTATTTTCATTCTGCCCAATATGGCTGATATGCCTTTATCTATATTTTTAATAATTGAGTCCTGGAGCTTTTTAAGCCCGTCATTTTTTAATGAATAGATAATCCTGTTTATTATATCCTCACCATACTTTATCTGGGGATTGTAATCAGATTCTGCGTCAATCATTTTTCCGGTTAAAAGGTCTATTAGCTGAAGGGCAACAGTGGTTGTCCCTATGTCAACAGCAACTCCAAAAACACCTGAATTTTTTTCTTCAGGCTCCTGTATGTTTAATACAGAATTTGTAAGCCTGTCAAATGTTATATACAGCTGCCAGTCATTGTTCCTTAGCAGTCCAGGGAGTTTTTTTAATATGGCAAGCTTAATATTTATATTTTTTACTTTAAATGCGTCGCAAATGCTTTTTTTAAACCTGAAAAAATCATCGGTGCTTGCAGAAAGGGTTGGTTTTTCTACTTTAATTTTTTCTTTTATAATCCAGGGTTTTATCCTGATATTTTTAAGAACCTGAGGGTCTATGCCGCTGTAAATCTTTTCTTTAATATCCTTGCTTTCTGCCCTGCCGCTTTTATTTTTTTCCGGAATATTGATAGTGCAGCCGGCGGTAATTTTGCTCATGCACGCCAGCACAAAACCTTCATCTATTTCTTCCCGAGAAAGCAGGCTGCTGCCTTTAAAATCAACTTTTCCCTCTACAACTTTTACCCTGCACCTTCCACATGTGCCCGAACCCCCGCATGAAGAGCCAATATCAATACTGCAGTCAATAATTGCCTGCCTGAGGTTATAGCCATAATTTACAGCTACCGACTTTCTGGAAGGCAGGAACATGGCTTTATATTTTTTCTTTGATGCCATAGATTTCAGCTATTAAAATAATTCATATAATAATTTCTTGCCTTTAAAAACAGTTTTGGTTTCTCTTTTGCAAGTATGTCAAATATTTTATTGTCAATGAGTTTTGGATAGTTTATGCTCTTTTTAAAGGCATCTACAAAAAAGTTGATAACATCCGTATCTCTTTTATCAATGGTGTTTATAAACTTTGTAAAATCTTCATTCTTGCGATTTATTCTTTCATTATTCTCTTTGATATCCATGTAATCTTTTGCATCAAGGCAGCCTCCGCACCAGTCAAGGCAGCTTGCAGAACTATCCTTAATATTAATTTTCCCATTTTTATAACTTATGGCGCCGGCATCAACCTTGAACACGCTGCTTTTACAACTGGAGCATTTTACTTTTTTTTCATCTGCAAAAAATTCAACCTCGTGTCCGCATCGGGGGCATGGTACAATATTGGTATTAAAATCCTTAAGATATGCAGGGTTCTGCCCAGGACATTTACCTGATATTTTAGGCATTTGAACCAGCTCCTCTTATTTGTAACTTTTGCAACTCTGCCTTATTATATTATAAATCCCTTTATTTTTTTATGTATCATTTTTAAAATCTTTAAATGCTTGTATATTAATGAAAAAACAGCTGATTCTGGTATAATTTTTAAAATAATTTTAAATATATTTGCCATGGATGATCTAAAAAAAATAATAAATGAAAATTTAAATAAGAATTATGAGCTGTTCAGTAAAAACTATGAGAAGTTTTTTGACAGCCTTGCCGCTTCAAACTTGGATGAAATCTGCAGTAATGTTGACGCAGAGTTAAACAAAGACAGTGAAATCATGCTTGATTTTTTCAACAATATTGTACTTTTATCAATAAAAGAAAAAAAAGTTTTCATTCTTCCCCAAAATAATAAAAAGGCCAGTCCAAAAGCGCTTGATATTTTTGCTTCATCCATAATCCTTCATTACCTGCTTAATGCTGACGGTGCCCCTGTTGCCGGGCAGTGGATACTTTACAGGGACCTTCCTGGCGGACTCTTTTACGATGCAACTATTGGCGGAGTTTTAAAGCCCCTCGTTGATAAATTCAAGGCATCAGGCAATGCATTTATTGAAAAAATCCAGAGCCTTGGCGGCGCCAGGGCCAGCTTCGGCCAATATGCCGGAATAATATACCCATTTAAAAAATTTCCTGTACTTTTTATACTGGAACAAAAGGATGAAGAGTTTGACGCGTCTATAAGGGCGCTATTTGACATATCGGCTCCGCATTATATAAAAACGGATATTATAAAAACTCTGCTTGTGTATACAGTAAAAAAACTTTTAACCTGAAAAGATGCCAATTATTTTAGGATTTTATGATATCCGGTCAGTGGCTCCTTACAATTTCCTTGACCTTCATAAGCCTTATGGTGTTGGATCTTTCAGTTTCAGCAAGCTTCATGGTAATAAATTTAATAGTTTCAAGAAATTCCGGAATGAGCCTGTACTCAAGGGCGTTCACCCTTCTTCTTGTCTCCTCTATCTCATTTGCAAGAAGCTGTACTGTCTTTTCCTTTTCAGCAAGACTCAGGAGTGCCTCAATAAATTTTTCAAATTTTATAAGGGATATATCCATTTCACCCGTTGTGTTTAAAAACCCGTATGAAATAATATCTCCAGTAACTTCTTTTTTAAATACCGGGACTCTTACACTCATGAGATTTTTTTCATCCGTAGTAACAGCGATTTTCTTTTTTGGTATAAGAAGTGCCTGCTCTGTCTGGTATGGGCCCATTTTTGCTTTTGCAAGCATAAATCCTTCAAGTATTGACTGGAACTCATTCTCAATGGAAAGCCGCAGTGTCTTAACATCATCTATCATTCCAAGAAGCTGGCGCATTAGCTCATCCCTTTTATCCTTTAAAAGCTTATGCCCCCGCTCAGCAAGGGTGAGCCGCTTCTTTAGCCTGAGCAGTTCCATTCTTGTGGGATTCACATTAGCCAGCATCCTGAAGCTCCTCTTTGTTTACAAACTTTGGCAGGTATTTGTCAAGGAATGAATCCCTTATCCTTTTTAGTTCCTCACGCGGAAATACTGAAAGCAGTTTCCAGCCCAAATCAAGCGTAAACTCAATGCTCCTGTTTTCATAATCGCCCTGTGAAACATATTGCATCTCAAACTTTTCGGCAAATTTATAGTAAAGCTTATCAATATCTGTTAGAGCCGCCTCACCAAGAATAACGGCAAGCTCCTGCACTTCTTTTCCCCTTGCATATGCAGCATAAAGCTGGTTGAAAAGATCTGCATGGTCTTCCCTGGTTTTATCTTTACCAATACCTTTATCCTTAAGCCTTGAAAGCGAGGGCAATACATCAATTGGCGGCGATATTTTTTTCTTGTGAAGTGAACGGGAAAGAATTATCTGTCCCTCTGTTATATACCCGGTCAAATCAGGTATTGGATGGGTTTTATCATCTTCAGGCATGGTTAGTATGGGTATTTGAGTAATTGATCCTTTTTTGCCCTTAATCCTTCCTGCTCTTTCATATATTGTTGCTAAATCAGTGTACATATATCCAGGGTAACCCCTTCTGCCGGGTACTTCTTTTCTTGCTGCAGATATTTCCTTTAAAGCTTCGCAATAGTTTGTCATGTCAGTAAGAATTACAAGAACGTGCATATCTTTTTCAAAAGCAAGATATTCTGCGCATGTGAGCCCTACCCGGGGGGTTGCTATCCTCTCAATTGCAGGATCATCTGCAAGGTTTAATATAAGAACAGCTCTTTCAAGAGCGCCGGTCTGCCTGAAATCATTTATAAAATACTCTGATTCCTCAAAAGTTATGCCGATTGCAACAAATACAACAGCAAATTCCTCTTTTTTGCCAAGGACCGCAGACTGCCTTGCAATCTGGGCGGCAATTTTATTATGCGGAAGGCCTGCCCCTGTAAATACAGGAAGTTTCTGTCCCCTTACAAGAGTATTTAAGCCGTCAATTGCCGATATTCCTGTCTGAATGAATTCATCAGGGTAATTCCTCGAATAAGGATTGATGGGGGCTCCATTTATATCAAGGCTTTTTTCAGGCAGTATTTCATCTGAAGGCGTCCTTGGTTTTCCAAGGCCGGTAAAAACCTTTCCCAGTATATCAGGCGAAAGATACATGTGAATTCCCCTGCCAAGGAACCTGACTGTTGTTTTTTCCGTATCTATTCCTCTTGTGCCTTCAAAGACCTGTACAAGCGCCTTATCTCCTTCAACTTCAAGCACCCTTCCATTTCTTAAATCCTTGTCGCCAAGCCTTATTTCAACAAGCTCTTCATATTTGACATTTTCAACGCCCTCAACAACAAGAAGCGGACCGGCAATATTTGTAATGCTCCTGTATTCCTTTAACATTTTACAATCTCCTGTATCTTTAATACTTCAAAAATAATTATTTTAACTAAAAAGCTTTTATGTCTCATCATCTTTTTTTAACTGGCCAAGCTCAGAGTCAATATCATGAAATATGCTGTTTATTTTTTCAATATCTGAGTCTTCTATATATTTCATTCTTGCTATCATTTCCCTGACTTTCATTTTCTCGATCTGATTTATATCAACGCCGGAATTTAAAAAATCATTTGCCTGCCTGTAGAAATAGATGATTGTTTTTATCATAATGTACTGTTTTTCTATCGAGGTATAGGTATCAACATCATGAAATGCATTCTGGTGCAAAAAATCCTCTCTTATCATTTTTGCAACCATAAGCACTATTCTATCCTCACCTGAAAGGGAATCAATTCCAACAAGCCTCACTATTTCCTCAAGCTCTGATTCTTTTTCAAGAAGCCTCATTGCATCAGCCTGCAGATTAAAGAAATCTTCATGGACATTTTTTTCAACATATTCTTTAATGGTGTCATTATACAGGGAATATGAATTCAGCCATGAAATTGCAGGGAAATGCCTGCTGTATGCAAGCTTTGCCTCAAGTGACCAGAATACTTTTACAACCCTCAGCGTTGCCTGTACAACAGGATCAGAAAGATCACCTCCCGGAGGAGAAACTGCGCCTATTACAGTAAGAGCGCCTGTAATATCCTGTTTTTTTGAAAGGCATTTTACTATGCCTGCTCTTTCATAAAACGACGCAAGCCTTGCACCAAGATATGCGGGATATCCCTCATCTCCTGGCATTTCTTCAAGCCTTCCTGATATTTCCCTCATTGCTTCGGCCCAGCGTGATGTTGAATCAGCCATAAGCGCAACAGAATAACCCATATCCCTGAAATACTCCGCAATTGTTATTCCCGTATAAACAGATGCTTCCCTTGCAGCAACCGGCATATTAGAAGTATTGGCTATAAGAACAGTTCTTTTCATAAGCGGTTCCCCGCTTTTGGGATCCTTGAGTTCAGGAAACTCAAGGAGCACGTCAGTCATCTCATTTCCACGTTCCCCGCATCCGATATATACAATTACATTTGCATCAATCCACTTTGCAAGCTGGTGCTGTATAACGGTTTTGCCGGAGCCAAAAGGACCCGGAACACATGCGGTTCCTCCCTTTGCTATAGGGAAAAACATATCTACAACCCTCTGCCCTGTAAACAGCGGTATTTCCGGGTTTACCTTCTGGCAGTAAGGCCTCTGTTTTCTTACAGGCCATTTCTGCATCATGGTAATGGCTTTGCTGCCATTCTGGGTTTTTATTTCCGCTACTGGCTCCTCAACTGTAAAGTCGCCGGATTCTATTGATATAATTTCTCCTGATATGCCTTCAGGTACCAGTATATAGTGCTTTACCAGGGTGGTCTCATCCACAAACCCGAGATGGTCCCCGGCAGATACTTTATCACCAGCAGATACAATAGGGGTAAATTTCCACTTCTTTTCCCTTGAAAGCGCAGGCACCTGTATGCCCCTTGTAATAAAATCACCTGCTGTTTCATATATCAGATCAAGGGGGCGCTGTATGCCATCATATATTGACTGAATAAGACCGGGGCCCAGCTCAACAGTTAAAGGCTCATTTGTAAGATAAACAGGTTCCCCGACACCTATGCCTCCCGTTTCCTCGTACACCTGTATTGAAGCCATATCCCCGGATATTTCAATTATCTCGCCCATCAGGCGGCTATCTGAAACATAAACGACATCATACATTTTGGAACCCGTCATATTTTCTGCAATAATGAGCGGTCCTGCCACTTTTATTACTCTGCCTAAATCTCCCATTCAAAATCTCCTTAAAAAATCATTATAAATAATGATAATGGTCTACTAAATTAATATTTAATATTTGATATCAAGAGAAAACATCCGTACCGGATGCTTTAATTATTGCATTTCTTAAAATACTGACTGCATAATTATTTCTTTTACCAAGGCCCGGTATTACAACAATAGACGGCTTTACCATATCACTGTACTGCATGATTAAAGCGTCAAGTTTTTCTGCAATTGTCTCAGTTATAAAAATTATTCCATAGTCCTCTTTTGCAATCTTTTTAAGTGTTATTGCCGCCTGCTCAATATCATGCACAGCAAAAACATCTGCCCCAACAGCTTTGAATATAAGCATGATATCTTTTTCACCAATTGCAGCTATTTTAGTTTTCACTTATTATTTCCACCTTATGCTCAATTTTAGATTTTTCAACACCATACAGAAGGCCAAGATATATAATATTCAGTATCTTAATTTCAATTTTTTTGCGCATGAAAAAACTGAAAATTTTCTCAATGTTTGCAACTGAATATTTTATTTTATCGAAAAAATTAAGATAAAAAATATATTCGTTTTTATCAAAAGAAAAAAACGTTTCATAATTATTAAGGGAACGTATACCTTTTGATACTATGGCGCCATAATCGCCGGAAGATAACGACT
>VGAZ01000089.1 GCA_016870615.1 Actinomycetota bacterium
AAATATCCGTTTATTCTTAGCTTCCCAGGTTATCCATTACTTCTTTGGTAATGCATGCGACAAGATTATTAATGTAGTCTTGGCCATTTGCGCAGGTGCATGATGTCTTTTCACAAGTATAACAGCCTGCATTCTGGGTGGCATCAGGCTCTTTTGTAATTTTCTCTGTATCTGTCATTTTTAAGTCCAGTCTGGAAAAATATAATTCAATAAATATTTATTTATATCTTAAATACCGGCAAATTAATTAATTGCCTTCCTCCAATAATATTATAATATTGAGCAATATTTGCAACAAATAGTGTTTATTTTTCATTAATTTTCCTGGATTTATTGATATGGCAGCTTTATATGAATTTATATATTTAAAAATACCAGATATTAAAAAATGCTTTATTTGATAATTTACACGGTAGTATCATAATAAATTAATTTTGCCATTGATATTTGCCAAAAACCATAATATAATGGCAATATATAGTAATTCTTTAAAGCAGGAAAAATATGGCAATAAAATTAAAAACAAAAATTGACAGTTTTGGAAGAGTTGTCATACCAAAAAAGATAAGGCAGGCTATGGGAATTAAAAACAATACTGATGTATATATAGAGCCTGTAGAAAATGGGATTTTTTTAAGCGCAGGTAATGTGGACCCTGTTGTAAAAGAAGATAATGGAATTATAGTGGTATGTTCGGAACCGCTTGAGGATTTTACAGGCTTTTTAGGCCAGGACAGGCAGGACAGAATAAAAAAAATAGTGAAAGACTTAGATAATTGAAAGTATTCTTTGACACTTCAGTATTAATTGCAGCATTTGTAAATGCCCATCCAAGGCACAGCCAATGCTTTCCATGGATACTTAGAGTAAAAAGAAAAGAAATTACCGGAATAATTTCAGCACATTCACTGCTTGAGTCTTATTCTGTTTTAACATCCCTACCGCTGAGTCCCCGTATAAGTTCAAAGCTTGCGTTAAGCATCATTAAAGAAAATATTATTTCAGTTTTTAAAATAATTAATTATACGGAAAACGACTACCAAAAACTGCTGGGCGATCTTGCAGCAAATGAGCTTTCAGGAGGCTCAAGTTATGATGGACTGCTTTTACATGCTGCAAAAAAATGCAATGCAGATAAAATAATTACACTTAATTTAAATGACTTTATCCGCGCTGCCCCGGAGCTTATAAAAAAAATGTCCCTGCCCTGATTAAAATACAATTACTACTCAAAAGCAGGGCCGGTATCATCAGCATTGTTGCTGTAGCCCGCTTTTTCCCAGTATCCCCTGTAATTTGTGTCAGATGAAAGCTCAATACGGGTGACCCATTTTGCCCACTTATAGCCGTATTTGCTTTTGGCAACAACCTGGAATGGAAATCCCCGATCAGCAGGAAGTACAATGTCATTTATTCTAAGGGCAAGCAGTATGTCATTTTCAATAATATAATCAAGATCAAGGGATGTATAACCTTCGTCCGGAACATCTGCAGTGTAAAAAATTGCTATCTTTGCTCCAGGTTTTATTCCTGCATCATTTAAAATATCTGACAGCTTTGGCCCTGTCCACTTGGCTGTAAAGCTCCACCCTTCAACACAGTTTAAGTCCATCAGCCAGGCTTGCTGGCTATAGCCGGCCAGCTCATCGTATGTTATGGAAAGCGGCTTATCAACAAGTCCGTCAATGATAAGCCTGTAGCTATCTTTATCAATTTCCTGCGTGCCTTTGAGCGCATTGTTTCGCTGCTGGGCAATGGGGGTTAGCTTTACCCCCTCAAATACAGTGGCTTCCTCACCTTCACCCTGGGAATCTGCAATGGGCACTTCTGCACATGAAGAGACCGTAAGTGTTGTAAAGACAAAAATTAATGCTGTCATAAGCAGTAAAATAAACTTATTCTTGTTTTTATAAAATTTCATATTTATAACCATTCCTTACACTTTGTTTAAAGGCATAAAAAGGTATGAAATAATAGAACCATACCCTCGATTTCTTTAATACTTGTATCCTTAAATCGGGTACTTGTTTATAATCATAATTTATTGTAAATTTTTGCAAAAAACCTTTACAAATTAATTTAACAATACGCTCAAGATATTTAGTTGTCAATATTTATACGTAATTATTATTAATATAATTAAGGCATTATTTTAAACAGAAAGGTATTTTAGTGAAAACTTCCAATAACACTTTTAAACTGGGCCAGGTAAGAAAAACACATTTTGATGACAGGTGGGTCAAATTTGCTTTCGGGCCCCAGGGATTTAAAAACACTGAAAATTTAAATCTGGGAGTTGTTGAATTTGGAAATAGCATCACTTCCCTTAATCACTGCCATGAGGTGGAAGAAGCGCTATTTGTTCTTTCCGGCAACGGGAAAATAAAGATAGGCAATGACATTTATGATGTAGAAAAAAATGATTTTGCATATATCCCCGCTAAAACGGACCACCAGATAATAACCGGCCAAAAGAGCATAAAAATCCTGTTTATATTCGGCGGGGAAATACTTATAGAGCATTAAAGCCATATTTTAAAGCTGTTTTTAATATAAATACAGTGTCACTTTATCTTGTTATAAAAAAGTGATAAATAAAGTATGGGAATTTCTTGCAAGGGCTACTAGTATTTATTTAGTGCCTGGATATCACTATATATTCAAATCCAGGTATTTTATAATATAGTTTTTAAATTCTTGGAAATCATCAATATCATTCTGCAGGACATAAAAAATCTTCTCTACATTTATTATTCCATATTCATGAACTAAAAGATTTCTCAAGCCAGCCATGCCTCTTATTCTTTTCGCAAATTCTTCCGGTATAATTTTTTTTATGCCTAATTTATCTATAATATCTGCATACTCTTCCACCTGGTTTTCCTGGAGTGCAGCAAGTATATGATTTCCTGTGTCTATAACAATTTGAATAGATATTTGCAGACCATAAAAAACAGCCCACTGGTCTTTCAATGAGTTTTTTAAATCATCAAAAGTAATTCTTCTCAATTCTTCCAGCATTTTTATATTTTTATTTAAATCCATTAATTTTCTTTCAATAGCTAATTTATCAATCATTGAAAAGCCCCTTTAATCATTCAATTAATTCTTATGATATTTTTCTTCTCAGCATTTTATAGTCCATATACTTATTTACTGTTTCAACCTGGAATTTCACTCTTTCTTTTTCATCAGTACAGTAAATAAGTTTGCCAAAATAAATAACACGATGCTTTATAAGGATGCCGGCAGAATTTAATATTACTAAATCAACCTTATCTGTTTTCAGCTCCTGCATTAAATCAGTGAGTATTTCTGCCTGATAACCATACCTGTAATCTTTCTCATCAACATCTTCTTCATTAATAAGAATGGCAATGTCAATATCACTTAATTTATTGGCTGTTTTTTGTACAAGCGAACCAAAAATATAAGCAAAGATTATTTCTTTTCTTTTTATAAAATAAGATTTTAATTCAGGAATTATATTGTCGATTTTATTTAATTTATCCATTTTTTATAGTTTCATGTTAAATATATTTTTTAACATCATCATTTTACATCATGTAAAAGTATAGCATAAAAACCATATTTTTAGATTGTCAGGTAATATTGTTTTAGAGAACAAAAAATCATTACATTGGGCAATCAGGACTTCGGTAAACTACTGTTATTAATATTTTTATTAGCTGCCAAGTTCAAGACAGACGTAATCACTTTTTTTAAAGGATTTGCCGGCTTTATCAAAAAGGGTTTTTATGTGATCATCCATGGTAAAATATATTACCTGCCAGCCGTCATGGGCTATTTCTGCAAGCATATCAACAAGCACCTCGCGCCTCTCCCAGTCAGAGTGCTGGAGCGCATCATCAAGTATTAAAAACAGCCTGTCCTGCTTAAGTATTTTTGAAGAAAAACCTATGCGAAGGGCAAGCATTATCTGTTCCCTTGCGCCTGTGCTTAAATCCCTTATGTAATAGTCTTTGTAATCATCTGAAACTACCAAATTATCTTTATCAAGCGTAAGGTTTTTATACTTTTTTGTTATCTGGACAAGTGGGGCAAGCACTGCTTCTGACTTAAGGCCCTCAGCTATTTTATTGTCCTCCTCATTGCGAAGAAGCGATATTTCGCCATGCACAATAATTCCGGCAATTATCTGCGCTTTGAGCAGCTTGTGGGCAACCTGTTTTTGCTCTCTTTTGTTCCTGAGATTTTCAATAAGTTTTTCCCATTCAATTGTTATATCATCAGCTGTCTCATAACATAAACTTTGTTTTAATGCTGCTGATTCTTTCTCAAGATCAGATATTTTACTGCTGGTTTCTTCAAGATTTTTGGAGGCTTTTTCAAATTGCTCATAGCTGAATTTAATGCCGGGATCTTCTTCAATATATTCTGCCTGCCTTACAGCAAGCTCCAGCAGCTTATCATTTAGGGATTCTATTTCATCTTTAAGATTGCCTATATCGCTTCTGATGCTGCTGTAGGCATCCATCCACTGGCCCTGGTTTAAGGATATGCTTAAAAAACTATAGAACTTTTGGCCTATATCTATTTCAAGAGCGCCCATATCCCTTTTTAATTGCTCTATTTGCCCCTGCAGCAGTTTTGCTTTTTCATAGGATGACTGCTGCTGCTCAATTTCTTCATTTAATACTGCAAGGTCCGTAAGTTTCTTTTTTGTCCTTTCTTCAAATGAAGCCATAAGTTTGCTTAATTCTTTGCCTGTGCCCGCATTTCCGGATGCTTTTGATAACTTGTATATATAAAGCCAGGCCAGGACTGCAGCAGCAGCAAGGGATATCACAGTACCGGGCATTATATTAAATACTGCAAATATAATTGCTGCAATTACAAATATGCCCGCAATTATTATAATTGCAGGACCCGGTTTTTTTATAAGGTTTGAGGAAAACTTTTCATAAAGAGGAGGCACTTTTTTGAGCCATTCATAATCTGAGCACTTATCTTTTAGCTCCCTGAGATGGCTGTCCATTACTTCCAGGTCCCTTTTTTTATTTTCATAAATTGATATATTGCTGTAGAGGTTGTTTAATTTTTCCTCATCCTTTTCCTTTAACTGTCTTTCAAGCTCTTTTATTTTCCCTGATATAAGATATGCTTCATGGCATTTGGCCCTGTAAAGCTTATCTTTCTGGCTCTTGAATATTTTTGCTTGGCTTCTCAGCGAGTCAAGCATTCCCCCGGGATATTTTGATTCAAGCTCTCCAAAAAGCCTTTCAAGCCTGTCGATATCATCTACTGACTGCCTGTAAGCCCGCCCCTCGCCTGCATTGCTGATATTTATAGTTCCCTCATCAAATTCTGCGCTCTTTATTGTCCTTGAAATATTTTTATCATCATCAATCCTGTCAAGAAGGCTTAATCCTGAAAATACTTCTTTTATGAGGCTTTTGCCTATTCCTTCCCCGGTATTTTCAATTGAAGACTCCCCGCCCTTTGATACAAGAAGCTTCACCAGTGAAGGGGGTATGCCTGACTGGCTGCTTTCCCAGAAATCCTCAAGCTTTTTCCCGGTATCAGGCATAAATTCAACGGGCCCTTTTTCATCAAGACCGCTTAAAAGGACTTTGCCGCTGCCCCTCTCCCTTAACTGCCATCTTTTTATATTCCTGAAAAGGCATCGTATAATAAACTCAGTAAGGAAAGTCTTTCCGCATTCATTCTTGCTGTAAACAAGGTTAAAAGAGCCGAACTGCCCTGAAAAACCCTGTATTGGCCCCAGGTTTTTTGCTGTTATTTTTTCAATTCTAACGGCCATAACTATTCCTTAAGTATAATATGCATTGCCTGCTCAAGAATCTGCTTTTTTCCTTCCTGGCTCATATTATTTTGGCTATCTTCTGCTGAAATAAGCTCTATTCTATCTTTAACCCTCTGCACTATACTAATTCGCTCAATATCATTAAATAAAAAAACCTCGCTCAAATCAGGGCCTGTCTCATCATAAAAGGCAAACCCTGCAAGGCAATTTTTAATAATTTTCTCAAGGCTGTTTTTATCCCGGCTGTAGCCAATTAATTTAAGCCGCAGCCTTACCTTGCCAATTTCCTCCTTGCTTAAATCAAGGCTTTTAGTAATTTCTTTAATTTTTTCTTCAATATAGACCTGCTCATTTTCTGCAGGAATCATCACAATGGCCTCATTTATAAATATCACATCAGTATCAATTGTTTTTTGCGCTATGCTTAAGTCATTTAAATCAAGCACTACAAAGCTTTTTTTACCTGTTTCATTTATATCCATGCCGCAGGCAGAGCCGGGGTATATAACTTTTCCGGCCTGCATCTTTTTGTGTATGTGGCCAAGCATTGCCTTTGCGGGCCCGTAGAATTCTATGTCCCGGCGGCTAAGCGGCATATATATTCCTTTTTCATAAATATTTGGCTCTGTATTTGCACCAAGATAATCCCCATGCCCGACAAGGATCCATGTGCCTTCAAGAGCGGCGGCGCCTTGCCTGTTTTTTTCAATATAACCTGCAATAACCTCCCCCATTGATTTTGCCGGAATATAGGGGATGAAAAAGAATTTCACCTGGCTGCCATTAATAGCCACTATTTCAGGCTCATTAAATACCTGTATGTTTTTTGCTGTAAAGTATTTACTGCTAATTAAAGAATCGTGGTTTCCCGGAATGATATAGAAATTAATATCGCTGTATTTTGGCTGCGCTGCCAGGAAATCAAATACAGAGTAATCCTGGCTCATCGCATCAAACAAATCCCCTGCAATTATAAGGTGGGGTATTTGCAGTTCAAGCATCTGGTCAAGTATATTGCGCAGAGCATTGAACCTTTCAGGGTTCTGCATGCCGGTGTCGGCAATATCTTCTAGCTGCAATTGCGCTGTTTTTGGAGAAATGCTTTTTAAATGAATATCTGATGTAATTGCTATTTTCATTTGTTTGCTATTATTAAGTATTTAAGGCAATTTTAAATATTATAACATCTTAAAGCTTCATTTATGATTTAATTTTTCTGTTAATCTGATATCTAAAAGAACTTTAAAACAAGGAAATAGTGCAAATACAAATTAATTATAAATTAAATTGTTTACCTGTTATTTTTTACCGGGCGATATCTTCAAACACTATTTGAAAACATCCTTTAGCCTGGCTTTAAGATCTGCAAAATAATATGATTGTGCAGTTTCATTATTTTTAAATGTCTTGCTTTTCTCAATATTATTATTTTTGAAAAAATACACAGTTACTTCATTATTTGAAGGATTTATTATCCAGTATTCATATACACCCGAACACATATATAAATCCAGCTTTTTTATTATGTCCCTTCTGCGGGTTGATTCAGATAATATTTCTACAACAAGCACCGGCACACCGGTATAGCGGTCCTTGTTGTTTAAATTCTCTTCAAGATCGCAAATAACAACCAGGTCAGGCTCAACAACATTTATATTATCGGGACCTTTCTTTAAAGTAATATCATATGGTGAGAGTACAGGAATGCATTTTTTGCCTTTTGACCAGTTGTAAAAAATAATATGTAGCTCACTGAGAGCTTTCTGGTGCTTTGTGCCTGGAGCTGTAAGTAGATATACTTCACCATCTATATATTCATATCTTTTCTGTGTATTTTCAGTAAACTCCAGGAATTCTTCATATGACATCTTTTTTAGCTTGCGGTTAAATGCTTCTGCCTCCTGTTCACTCACAACGCC
>VGAZ01000090.1 GCA_016870615.1 Actinomycetota bacterium
CCTGAAATCACATTTACAGATAGCGGCGCTTCAAAAACTATCCAGAACACCATAACCGTCAGCGGCAGCGCATATATTAAGATTCTTCCTGATGAGGCATTTATAAATATTTCAGCCATTACTGAAAAGCCAACATCCCAGGAAGCAGTTGACCAGAACAGCACGCTTTCTAAGGCAATAATTGATGCAGTAAAAGCAACAGGAGCACAAAATCTGGCAATCCAGACCACAGGATATGACCTGAGTCCTTTATATGATTATTCAAAGGAAAGCGCTCCTCCTGAGATTTATGCTTACAGGGTAACAAGCACAATTGAAGCAAAAACCACTGAACTTGAAAAAATCGGCGAGATAATAGCATCAGCCACTGGAGCCGGCGCAAATTCAATATCATCAATAGGTTTTGATTTAACTGATGCCACAAAAAGGAAAGCAAAGAATGATGCCCTTGCAGCAGCAACGATTGATGCAAACGATAAGGCAATTGCTATTGCAAATGCCATGGGGTTAAAAATTGACAGCGTTTTGTACATAATTGAAGATGAGGTTTATTTTGGGGGCCCGTTTATGGCGCCTGCAGGTATGGGAGAGGCAAGAACCGAGGATATAGCTGCCCCTGTAATACTTCCCAGGGAAATAGAAGTCTCAGCAAATATTAGCGTTGCCTATCTGTTTATTAAATAACCCGTGCCGGCTGCACCCTTTATTTTAATAATGGCAGCTTAAAAGAAACCCCGTTTTTTTTTGCAGAAATCTTAAAAAGGAAAATCGTGGATGCAAATAATGCTGCAGCGCAAATCATAAGAAGATAATTAATTCCAACAAGGCCAAAATACTGCATTGTGAATCCATTTAAAGGCTGGAATATAATCTGCGAAAATACAGCAACAGAGATCGTTATTCCAAGAATTGTTCCGGATAAATCTGGCTCCTCTTTTACTGCCAGGGAATTAAGCAAAGCAAAAAATCCTGAATAAGAGACTGCCTGCATTATAAGAAAAATTATCTTTATATAAGTTATTGGCACCAGGCTGTAAATAAAAGAGCTTGCAGTACTAAAAATACTCAGCAGCAGCAATAAACTTGCCTCATTTGTTTTTAAAAGAATTTTTCCTGTAAGAATAACCCCAAGAGCATTAAATGCCCAGAATGCAGATAGTAAAATAGAGCCATATGAAAGGCCGACTCCAAGACCCTTAAAATAAGCAGTAAGCCATGTAGAAAGAATTGATATAATTCCCATATAAAAAAACAGGCCGGCGCAGCAACATATAATCAGTGGGTTTTTCAATATCCGGGAGTAGGGCTTGAAAGGTTTTTTTAATTGCTGTTCTCTTTGCTTAAAACTTTTTACCTGGCCGGTATTTGAATGCTGAAATTTTAACGATTTATCAACAGATATTCTTTTTTTAAGATAACCGGAAAATTTCAAAAAAAGCAGTGTGATTATAAGCGTAAAGCATGCAAAAAACAAAAATACATACTGTGTATTAATTTTTAAGAAGAGTATAACGCTGATAATAAGCGGCCCTGCTATTGCACCGATATACCAGAAAAAATCAAGTTTGATAAAAAGATGGCTCTGTTTTACCGGAAATAATTTTGCAATGCATGCATGTATACTGGAATCCAGTATGCCGCCGCCGGCTTTAAAAAGAATTATTGTTGCAATTAAAACAGCAAGGCTAAAAATGATGCCGTAAATAAAAAATCCTAAAACCAGTATAGCCAGACCAGTTAATATGATTTTTTTTAAATCAAATTTATCCGATAGCCTTCCTGAAATAAAGACTGCTGCAAAGGAAACACTTGAGCTTACAAAAAGAATTAAACCTATTTTATCATAGCCGATTGCCAGTTTTTCAGATATCAAGGGAATTAAGGGTTCAATTAATGTATAAGCTATCCCAAATAATATAAAAATAATAAATAAGAGGTTTAAATAACTTTTATTTGGTTTTTCCATGTGCTTTTGCGAGTTTATGCTGTTTAGCCTGGTACATGAATGCCTCCAGCCTTGTCTCAGTTGTGCCCTGCTCAAGCCCATCAAAAGCAAGGTTAAGCCATGGAGTTTTGTATTTCTCCCTGATGCTTTTTGAGGCGGCTGTTACCATTGTGCCGGGCATGCATGTAAACGGCAGCACATTTACAATGCCGTCAATATCCCCTTTTATCCAGTCAACTGATTTGCCAATGCTCAGTGCGGCCTCGCCAAACCATTTAATTATATATGGTTCGGCATTGTCCCATATTTGGTAAATGCCGGCCTCATCATGGCCTTCAAAAGATGTGCCTTTAATCGGCCTTTCAAGAAGCCTGTGGTACCTGTCAAGGACTCTTTTAAACACACGGTTTGCAATATAGAATTTTATTCCCTTTGCAAAATTGGGCACAAGTTTTGCAAGCTCCGCAAAATTTGTGTCTGAGTCAAAGCTGTGATTTTCGCCGGGACTGTACCTGCCATTATGTGAAGGCACAAAACCCCTTAGTATCTTGTAAAAAACATCTTTCTGTTTGACTGAAATATCAAGCTTGCCCGTTGCATTTGTATGATATGCCCATTCACTGAAATCAGGAAGCTCAACCTCGCCGCCAAGCTCTTCAATTTTTTTAACAAGCTCATTATTGCTGTAAGGGTGGTTTCTTACATAAATTTCTCCTACAACACCTATCCTGGGCCTGTTTTTAGCGCATGTCGCTATGCCTTCAAATTCAAGAACAGCAAGCTGCAGTATTGCTGTCATTACATCAACAACATTGCTGCCATCAGGATTTTCGAGGGACTCAATAACTTTGGCCAGAAGGCTTTCATAAACATTATCGGACTGGCCTGCGTTGAGCTCGTAGGGCCTTGTCTTTCTTAAAAACTTGTTTATATAATCAATTGTCATTACCCCTGCAAGAGCTTTAAGATATAACCTTGCACCTTTTTTGCCCTGCATGTCATACTCTTTATAAAACTGGGCGCTTTCTATTGCGCCAGGCGCTATTATCGGCACATTATATCCGAGCTCATCAAGAAGGATTTTCTGCATCTTATTATACTGGCCGAACCTGCAGGGCCCGTGTGTAAGGGGCATAAGAAATGCGCATTTATTCGGGTCATTGTATTTAAGGGTTTTCAAAATATCGCCTGTGGTAATTATATATGGATAGCATTCCTTGCCAAGCGTATATTTCCTGCCAAGCTCAAGTGTTTCATAGTCAGAAAGCATAACCTCAGCATCTATTCCTGCCGAGTTAAAGGCAGCTTTTATTGCATAAGCGCCATCACCCATATGGGGGATGTAGATTTTCCTTCCATGGCTCCTCTTAAAGGCTGGGTCCTTTTTAAATAAACGCGGGGATTTGCTTTGATGCTCGCCCTCAAGTTTCTTTATATTTACAAGCGAGTCAAGAAAAGCTTCGCATCTTGTAATAACTCCAGCTCCAGCTGTGTGCTCATCTATTTCAATTTTAAGATATGGCCTGTCTATTTCACGCTCAAAATACTGCATAATAAATGAATCGGGCCCGCAGCCAAAATTGGTAATATACACAGGGTAAAGGCGCCTGTCATTTTTTATTATCTGCACTGCGCTCAAAATCCTGTCCCCGAACTCCCAGTACATGTTTGGCCAGTGGCCAAAAATATCCACATCATCAATTGGAAGAAAGTCAAGAGGGATTGCCTGTATGCCGGCATCACGCAGCTTTCCCGGAATATCCATACTTATGTTTGCATCACAGCTGTTGTATGGCCTGCTTATAATTACTGCGGCTGTTTCATCTTTACCAAGGTTCTTGAAAAACTGCTGGCCCTTGAGCTTTATGCTGTCATAAAAACACTGTTGAGCCCTGTAGGCATTTTTAACCGCTTTTGCAATCTGGGGCCGGCTTTTGCCAAACTTTTTGCCAAGCATCTGGAGCTGCTGGTTTTTCAAATATTCCCTGAAGCTGAAATTTATAAGCGGATCAAGTATTATTTGCGGGTCAATGTCCATGGATGCCTTTACAAAAGTTGATATGCCCTGAACAAACGGGCAGGGGTAACTGCCTGTCCTTGAGCCTTCAATCCTGTCATCGGTGCAAGGCATATCCCTTACAGAGGGTATAAAAATATAGTCGGCTCCCCTGTCAAGAAGGTTTTTAACATGGCCAAGCACCACTTTCATCGGAAAGCATGTTTCTGCCACAACATAAGAAAGTCCGTCATTTATTATCTTCTTATTTGTCTTATCGGAAAGAATAATTTCTATTCCCAGCTCAGTAAAAAAAGCATCCCAGAAAGGGTAAAATTCATAGGTGAGCATTGTATAAGGTATGCCGATTTTTATCCGTCCATCTTTTTGCGCGCTGCTATTTTGCGGAGCCGGCCTAGAATCAGTTGCCTGCAACGGCAGGCATTCCTCAATTAAACCTTTTGACTCTTCTGTGCCATCTGTGCTGTTTTTTCCCGATCTTTTATAGGCATTTAGAAGCAGGTCATCACGCTGGCCAAAGAGATCCTCTAATTTATCCCCTGTTGATTTTTTCTTTTCATATTTTTCACACCTTCCCCCATAATAAAAGGTGTTTTCATCATCTATGGTTACCTTTTTTATATCGCATACATTGGGACAACCTTTGCATTCAAATGAGCTCTGCAAGTATTGAATATTTTTAATGTGCTCAAAGCCCCTGAATTTTGAAACCTCGGGGACATGCTGCATTGCCCTTATTGCAGTTCCTATTGCACCTGTCACTTCATGATTGGCCGGCACAATAATTGCTTTTTGCAGATAATTCTCAAAAGCTGCAACTACTGACCTGTTAAATGCAACTGCTCCCTGGAAAAATATCCTTTCGCCTATTTTTTTGCGGGCAACTACCCTGTTTATATAATTAATGGCTATTGAATATGCAAGACCGCCTAAAATATCTTCAACAGACGCGCCTTTCTGGTAATGAGAGTATACATTTGTTTCCATAAATACAGTGCATCTCTCACCAAGGTTAAGCGGCTCCTTTGCTGTCAGCGCTTTTGCCCCGAACTCCTGTATTTTTATGTCAAATCTTTCCGACTGCTCTTCAAGAAATGAGCCTGTTCCTGCAGCGCATATTTTGTTCATTTCAAAATCAACAACAACGCCCTTTTCAAGAGATATGTATTTTGAGTCCTGCCCACCGATTTCAAAAATCGTATCAACAGCAGGGTCTATATCTGCTGCAGCAGTTGCCTGGGCAGTTATCTCATTTATAATAGTGTCTGCGCCCACAAGATCGCCTATAAGATATCTTCCGGAGCCGGTGGTGCCCGCTGCCTTTACATTGATTTTATCCCCTATGTGCTTACCGATAATTTCTATGCCCTGCCTTACAGCTTCAATCGGCCTGCCGGCAGTTCGCAGGTACACTTTTTGTATTAGTTTTTTCTCAGAGTCAATCGCAACGACATTTGTGCTTATGGAGCCGACATCTATCCCGATGTAGGCATCTGTTTTTTTACCTTTTTCTGCATCTTTAAATACATATCCGGTTTCTTTTCCTTCTGTGCCCTTTATTTGGGGTAGTGTTGATTTTTCTATCCTTAAAGGTTTAAATACTTCCTTTTTGTATTCATGGGAAAGGTTGTATTTTTCAAGGAGCTGGCATGCTTTTAAAAGATTTATCCTGGCAATACATAAAGATTCTTTCCCAAAAGACCCGTCACGGTCCGGTAAACTGTTTAGCTGATTTGAAGCAATTGATGCCAGTTTTTCTTTTTCAAGAATTGAAAGAGCTGCCCCTATGGCTCCCTGGGATTCATTATATTGGGGCACAGTAATATCCTGCCTGAGTATGTCCTTAAATGCCCTTATCATTGCATTGTTATACGAAACTCCCCCGCAGAAAATAATTGGCGGCTCAAATTTCTTTCCTTTTACAATTCCTGATTTAAAGCTTCTTGCCATTGCATAGCAAAGGCCAAGCGCAATATCCTCATCTTTGGCAGCTTCCTGCTGAAGGTGTATCATATCTGATTTTGCAAACACGCTGCACCTGCCGGCAATTGTTGAAGGCTTTACAGATTTAAGAGCAAGTTCTGAGAACTGTTCAATAGTTAAGCCAAACCTGGTTGCCTGCTGGTCAAGAAAAGATCCGGTTCCTGCAGCGCAAAGCTCATTCATGGCATAGTCCCCTGCCGCAAGATCTATAAACTTGGAATCCTGTCCGCCAATTTCAATAACGGATTTTACATCCGGGTTAAGTTTTTTTACAGCAGTTGTAATTGCTTCTATTTCGTTTATAAAAGATGCGCCAAGAACAGATGCAAGTGTTTTGCCGCCGAGCCCGGTAAAGGCAATGCCGGCATTTTGCCCATACTTATTGCCCTCCAGCAGTTTTTTCAAATCAGCAGCTATAAGTTTTGCAGGTTCCCCCAAATGTCTGGTATAAGGCATTGCATCAACTATATCGCCGTTACTGTTAATTACCGCCCTGTTTACGCTTATTGCGCCAATGTCATATCCAATATAGTAGTCCAAGCCTTATTTTCCTCCGGTTATTGTTGAAATAAATCTAAGGTATTATAAACATTTAAAGAAAATATATCAAAGCAGTTAATTTTAGCAGAACCCCAGAACCACATGATTTTACAAATTTCATTCTGCTTTTTAATAATACATAAAAAAACATTATTTTATAAACTGGATTACAATATCATTAAATGCTACTGCCTGTTCCTCCATAGGTAAATGGCCTGCATTCTTTATTATTTCAAGATGGCTGCCCCTTATATGGGCGTTAAATGCATGAGCATGCTCAACGCTTATCCACTTATCATTGTCCCCCCAGATTATAAGGACTGGTATGCCGATACTTTCAAGGACTCTTTCTATATCATATAAAACATTACCTTTAAGTATATACCTGTATGCAAGGTTTGTGTTTTTAACCTTAAAAGGTTCAAGATAATAAGAAATGACTTCCTCATCAAAATATCCCTCATTATAAAATGCGGACGAAAGAAAGTTTTCAAACCTGGCGCTGTTTAAAAAAAGATTATAATAAAGTATATCAACCACTGCCTGGGGAAGGGGGCCCGAATATGGCGGGCCATTGCTTTGAAGCCCTTCAGTTCCCTCCAGGCCTGCGCTGTCAATTAAAATAATTTTTTCAAAATTGCCTGGCTTTTTATCATATGCAATAAGCGCAATTTTACCTCCCATTGAATGGCCGGCAACAATTGCTTTTTCAATATCTTTTTTTTCCATGAATTCAAGAAGTATTTCGGCCTGCTCGATATGAGAATAATCAGGGCCTGCCACCCTTTCAGAATAGCCAAATCCTTTAAGGTCAATAGCGTAAACATTAAACCCAACCTCTGCAAGGGCATCTGTATTGTGCCGGTATGTAAAGGCGCCGCCTCCAAGGCCATGTACAAGAATTATATTTTGAGCAGGGGCCTGCTTGCTGCCGCCTTCATTTATATTTGCTTTGTTTTCGGTATAGTAAATATCTGCACCGCGCAGATTTATAAATGAGCCGGGCAGCTGCATTTTTTGGGGCTCAAGCACGGCAAAACTGTTAATTCTTGAAACTGCAAAACCCCATTAGGAAAAAAATATTATTGTGAGCAAAACTATAAATGAAGCAACTGCAATA
>VGAZ01000091.1 GCA_016870615.1 Actinomycetota bacterium
CTTTATAAGCTTCACCAGTTGTTTGTAGTTTTGAATCTCCTTTTTTATCGCCTTCACTTTTTTACCAGAAACAAATTCTGTGTAGCTTTTACCCTTAAAGGTATAACTTAGGTAATAGTATGGGCCATGCTTTATCGGCTTTTTTTCTCTACTGCAACGGCAGCCTGGTTTGCCGCACACACTATGCCTCTCATACAGGGTTCCCGGCCGAAGTGGGCCCAAAGTGACAATGTCCTTTTTTATTTTCTCGATGGTTCTTTCAAGTTTTAACACCCACATATCTGATAGCATATTAATGCAATCAGAATTTGTCAAGAAAAAAATTTCAATTTTTTATTGAATCACCAAAAGATAAAAAATTAGGCAAGGTTAAAAACAGTAGTTTTCTTAGTGGTCTTTAAAATATACTAACAAAAACGTAAGAGTGCTCTACCGAATCTAACGAAAATCTGATTCTGCCATTGGATTTTAAATATAGCTTATGTTATTTTTGGCTAAAAATGGGGCTTTTTAGGTTGATTTGTGAAACTATAACCTGCGAAAAATGGGGCTAGCTGTCTTGGTGGATATGATTTTTTTATTTAAAATAAATGGTAACTATTCAGCCATACACACAGGTCAATAATATTCTAACTTCCAACAATAATCAATTCCTCTTTTAGACTGGACTCCGTTTTTGTTTTGTGTTATCATACAACCATGAATAAAACAACAACCATCCAGGGCCGAGAGGTATCCCGTAGTGACATAGAACTGATAAGACAGCTAATAAACACCAACCCATCCTGGGGGCGTACCCGCCTCTCAAAGGAATTATGCATACTGTGGAACTGGAAGAATTCAGGAGGCAGACTAAAAGATATGGCCTGCCGCAGTCTTTTACTAAAACTTCAAGAACAAAAGCTTCTAGCCCTGCCTGCTTTAAAAAACAAGGCCAATAATGATAAAAGAAATTCCTATGTTGGCCCTATCCTGCACAGCAGCCTGCCAATTTCTGCCAGACTAAAAGATATGTCGCCGATGCAGATAAGGCCGGTAGAAGATAGAGGCGAGCTTAGCCTATTTAAATGTTTTCTTTCGCTCTATCATTATCTTGGTTTTTGCGGCACTGTGGGAGAGAATTTAAAATATATGGTATATGACAGTAGCGGCAGGCCCCTTGCCTGTCTTCTCTTTGGCTCTGCAGCCTGGTCCTGCAGCCCCCGGGATGACTTTATCGGCTGGGACAGAAAAAAGAGAGCTAAGAATCTATATCTTGCAACCAATAATATGCGGTTTCTGATTCTGCCGTGGGTGTCTGTAAAATATCTTGCAAGCCACATACTCTCAAGAGTCTGCCAGCGCATAAAAGATGACTGGGAAGCCAAATACGGCCATCCTGTATATCTTCTTGAGACATTTGTGCAAAAGGACCGCTTTGCCGGTACCTGCTATAAAGCTTCAAACTGGATTTATGTCGGAGAGACCAAAGGAAGAAGCAGAAATGACAGATACAGCACAATGAATGTCCCCGTAAAAGATATCTATCTCTATCCGCTTACAAAAAGATTTAGGAAGGTGCTTTGCTGTGAAGCGTAAAGATATCATCAAAGTATACAATGCCGGTCCTGAAGCAGTAATAGCGCTTGTTGAAGGCCTTGTTAAAATTATTGACAGGCAGGGGGAGGATATTGCAGATTTAAAGAAACGTATAAAAGCTTTAGAGGACAGGCTTTCACAAAATAGCACCAATAGCAACAGGCCCCCTTCAAGTGACTGGCCCACAAAAAAAAGAAGTCTTAGAAAAAAGACAGGAAGGTCCCCTGGAGGCCAAAAGGGGCACAAGGGAAGTAACTTAAAGATGGTTGAGGGCCCTGACAGCATCAATGTCATAGGAGTATCTTCCTGCAGCGGCTGCGGCAGGTCCCTAAAAGGGATAGAGCCTGCCGGCTACAGCAAACGTCAGGTATTTGATCTGCCTTCAATTAAAATCAGGGTAGAAGAGTTCAGGGCAGAGCAAAAGTGCTGCCCGCACTGCGGGCATCTAAACCAGGCACCCTTTCCTGAAGGCGTGGACCAGCCAGCCCAGTACGGACCGCGCATAAAAGCATATGCCGTATACCTAAACCAGTATCAGCTTCTGCCCTATGATCGCATAAGGGAGCTGTTTTTAGATCTTTTTGGCACCACACTTTCTGCCGGCACCATAGTCAATGCAAACAGGGTATGCTACGAGTGTTTAAAACCTGTAGAAGAGGCAATAAAAGATAAAATAACCGCTTGCCGCATTGTCCACTTTGACGAGACCGGCCTGTATACAGAGGCAAACAGATGGTGGCTGCATGTAGCGGCCACAGATGATCTTACATATTACAGGTGTCATCCAAAAAGAGGTGCCTCTGCTACTGATTATATAGATATCCTCCCTGGATTTAACGGAGTGGCTATCCATGACGGCTGGGACAGCTATTTTAAATACAAATGCCGCCACGGTCTATGCAATGCCCATCATCTAAGGGAGTTAAAGGCAATAGAGGAGTTTAGCAAAAAGAAATGGGCATCTGATATGGCCTCTTTACTTGTAGAGATAAAAGAGGCTGTAGATAAAAAAAGGGATATAGCAGACAGATTAGAAAAGGATGAGATAGACGGCTTTAAGGATAGATATGATAAGATAATTGCAAGGGGCCTTGCCCAAAATCCGCCTGTTAAAAAAAGAGACGGTCCCAATATGCGGGGCAGGCTCAAACAGAGCAAGGCAACAAACTTGCTTTTGCGCTTAAAAAAGTACTGGAAAGAGACACTTTCCTTTATGTATGACTTCGATATCCCATTCGATAATAGCCAGGCTGAAAGAGATATTAGAATGGCAAAAGTACAGCAGAAAATATCAGGTACCTTTAGAAGTGCTGATGGAGCCAGGACATTCTGCCGTATCAGAGGCTATATCTCTACTGCAAGAAAGAACTGTCTTTCTGTAATTGATGCGATTCAGGCTGCATTTGAGGGAAAGCCCTTTATAATACCCGCCCTGTCTTAAATCAACTTATAGCAATTTAATGCAGATTGTTTATAATAATATTCATGTTATCAGGGGTTTACCCCTGAATAGTTACAATAAATGTTATAATATTTTTCTTATATAGTTTTTCGTTTAAAAATCAATATTCTGGGAACAGAGGAGGTAAAATGGAAGAAGTATTTGACTGCATACTGGATTATATAAATAATCTTGAAATAATAGATACACACGAACACCTTCCCAGCTATGAAGAAGACAGGTATAAGGATACCGATGTTTTAAAAGAATATCTTAATGCTTATTTTAACCGCGATTTGATCTCTGCAGGTCTGAATCTCAGTGATTATCAGAAAGTTATTAACAGCATCATACCAATTACCGAAAAATGGAATCTTGTCGAACCTTACTGGGAAATTTCAAGATACACAGGATATGGAAGGTCAATTGAAATTTCAGTAAGGGAAATTTACGGAGTGGATGGCTTCAACCGTTCAACCATAGAAGAGTTGAATTTCAAATTCCTTGAAACATTAAAACCAGGCCATTTTAAAAAAGTATTAAAAGATATGTCAAAAATAACAACATCTCTGCTGTGTGTGGATACTTTCAGAAAAAAATATGATTTAAATACCCAGCGAAGCATCTATTGCGATAAAACTTTCTTCAGGCCTGTGTATATTGTCAACCGTCATGTTAATCCATTTAGTTATGATGACATAAACCAGGTAGAAGAAGAGTCAGGAATAAGTATCACATCATTTGATAGGTGGCTTGAAGCCTGTGAATTTTTAATTGATAAAGCATTTCAGGAAGGTGCAGTTGCATTAAAAAATTCACTGGCTTACTACAGAACTTTAAGATATGAAAAAACAGCTAAAAGCCAGGCAGAAGAAGAATTTAATAACATATTCAGGGTAAAACACTATAGCGACTGGACTGTTATACCTGTTTTAACGGGTAAAAAATTCCAGGATTATATGTTCCATTATATACTGGATATCGCCAATAAAAGAAACCTTACTTTTCAGGTGCATACAGGAATTCAGGAGGGAAGTGGCAATATACTTTCAAACAGTAATCCAGAACTTCTATCAAATTTATTTTTAGAATATCCCGATGTAGATTTTGACATATTTCACATATCATATCCCTATCAGAATGTTCTAGCTGTTCTTGCAAAGAATTATCCCAATGTATTTATAGACATGTGCTGGTCGCACATCATATCTCCGAATGCTTCCATAAATGCTTTGCAGGAATTCATTGACACAGTCCCGCTGAATAAAATAAGTGCTTTTGGCGGAGATTATTCTTTTATAGATGGTGTTTTTGGTCACCAGAACCTCGCCAGATTAAATGTTGCAAAAGCATTAAGTATAAAAGTTAGGGAAGGTATATTTGGATTGGAAGAGGCTAAAAAAATATCAGAAATGTTTTTTTTAAGAAATCCCCTGAAAATATTCAAGATTGAAGGCAAAATATAAGAGATGTTGTAAAGAAATTACTGTACTAAAGAATATAAAATGAAAATTTATATATAAAATAGCTAAATAAATTGATACCTGATAATAAAAACATATATAAACAACTTCAAAATGGTATTGTTCTTGCAGAACTGGGTGGTCATTCCGATGGTAAATTCTGTGCAGTTCATGGAAAAGATGCAGCATTGGTAATGTTAGGTACCTATATTGTAGATAAAAATGATTGGACTAAACCGCTAACGCGGTAGTTCTGGCAAACTCTATCTGTTAGTTTAATTACTTGCCCATCTGTTTTCTTTTTTTAAATAATCTTTCGATATCCTCATAAAAACAACTCAAAGGTCATTCTCCTTTTTACTAAACCTCCAAAGACATTACAATATTAGTTTACTGATGCTTGCATGCATCAGAATTTGTAATCAATCTATAAGGAGGAAAAAATTATGACCCCACTTCGTGAAAAAATGATAGAAGAGATGCAACTGCGCCGGTTCTCAGAAAACACCCAGGAAAGTTATATAAGGTCAGTAACAGGGCTTGCCAACCACTACCGAGTATCTTCTGATAAAATAAGCCAAAATCAGCTAAGAGACTATGTCCTTTTTCTAACCAATGAGCGTAGCCTTAAATGGGCTACAATAAATACCATGACTGCAGGTATCCGCTTCTTCTACACAGAGGCCCTGAGAAGAAAGGATATGTCCCTAGCCATACCTCCCAGAAAAACACCCAGAAGATTGCCGGAGATTTTAAGCAGAGAGGAGCTTATCTTACTGTTTGAAAGCACAGCCAACCTTAAGCACAAGCTGGTACTTATGACCGTATACGGGTGTGGACTGCGTGTAAGCGAAGTTACCGGGCTAAAGGTAGCAGATATTGACAGCAGTAGGATGATGGTAAGAGTCGAAGGCGGTAAGGGAGATAAAGACCGATATACTATTCTTTCTGCTAGGCTGCTTTCTGAGCTTCGCTCCTACTGACTGGCATACAGGCCAAGTCTCTGGCTCTTTGAAAACAGGATAACAAAAGGGCGTCTTACCCGTTCAACACCTCAACTGATATTTAAGGCGGCCAAAGAGAAGGCAGGAATCACAAAAAATGTCACCTTCCATTCGCTTAGGCATAATTTTGCCACCCATCTTCTTGAAGCAGGGGTGGACACACGCACCATTTAGATCCTTTTGGGGCACTCATCTATTACCTCCACTGCACTTTATCTTCATGTTGCCAGAAAAAACTTAAGTCCTGCTAAAAGTCCTCTGGATCTACTCTATGTTTTAGATACTAAAAAGTTTAAAATCTAAAATGGTACTGGCACATACTGTAGAAACCCTGGAAGGTTCTTTGGCAAAACCCCATAAGTTGGAGCTTGCTGATATATTCAGGCAGTTCGGCGATAATTACCGCAGGACCCATAAAATGCCCCTTTCGCACCACAAAGTCATGCATGCAGTTAAGATTTGCAGGACATCATATCTGGGGGGACATATGAGGAAATGCAGCTTGTGCGGATATGAGCATCCTACCTATAACTCCTGCGGTAACCGTCACTGCCCCAAGTGCCAGAGCATTGCCAGGCTACACTGGGTAAAGAGACGTGAGGAAGAGCTCCTTCCGGTAAATTATTTTCACAATGTATTTACCCTTCCCCATAGGCTGAACGGCCTTACCCGCTCAAACAAGAAGACCATCTATGACATCCTGTTTAGGAGTGTATCTGAGACCCTGCTTGAATTTGGAGAGAATGAGCTTGGGGGTAGAGTAGGGTTCCTTGCAATTTTTCATACCTGGGACCAGAAACTTTGCCAGCATATACATCTTCACTGTATAATACCATCAGGAGCACTAACAGGTGACCGAAAGAGATGGACAGGCTCACCTCATGCTGATTTTCTCTTCTCTGTAAGGGCACTATCGGCCGTATTCAGGGGAAAATTTCTATGCTATCTTAAAGAAGCATATGTAAATGGCAAGCTTACCTTTGCTGGAAAGTCTAGCCAGTTTGAGTCTGAAGATGGATTTTATTCTTTGATAAATGCTCTGTATAAAGAAGACTGGGTAGTATATTCCAAGAGGCCCTTTGCCGGACCTGAGAGGGTAATCGACTCTCTGGGACGCTATGCTTTCCGGATTGCCATCTCCAATGACAGGATAAAATGTGTTAGAGATGGTATGGTTACCTTTACATACCGTGACCGAAAAGATGATAACATAAAGAAAGAGATTACTCTTTCTGCTGGTGAATTCATAAGAAGGTTTCTCACCCATGTGCTTCCCGACTCCTATACCCGTATCAGGCATTTTGGGTTTCTGGCCAACCGTAACCGCAGGGATAATATATCCTGTGTAAAAAGCCTTCTGGGAGTCTCTCCTTATGATGGTAAAAGAAAAGAGCAGAGTGCACAGGAGATTATGCTTGAGCTAACTGGAAAAGATATTTTAAAGTGCCCCCGCTGCAAGGCTGGAACCATGACCCTGCATCATTTGATCCCCAGGTTTTCGGTGTGGGTTGACAGCCAGCTAAGTAAGCCGGAATTGGTTGATACATCATGAAATATTATTTAAATGATATTAAATATTATCCTGCTACTAGCCCTTTTTTAAAGAGCATTGGTAAGATCATGGCCTCCTGCTCTACTGCTACTTATCTTCTATCATATTTTTATGCCGGAACGAGATTTTTCACAAAATTTCTACTCTCTGATTGTGGGACATCAACACATATTTTTCTTTCTGGTCTTCTTCCTGGCATATTTTTTACTTCAGTTATTCTAATACTTTCTACATAGGAAAAACCCCACTCTTTAACTTTTCTACACGCGGCTTAGTTCAATAAATTTTATCTCCAATGCTTAAAGCACAAGAGATAAAATTCTATTCAATATGTAAATCTTTACATATTGTGGGCAAAAGCTTCATCGCAACAGCACTGGGAAACCAGGCCTGTATATACGGATACAGGACCCTCTATTTTAATACACAGAAGCTATTTTCATCCCTTAAACTAGCCAAGGCTGATGGAAGCTATA
>VGAZ01000092.1 GCA_016870615.1 Actinomycetota bacterium
TTTCATCAGATACGGCTCTGTCCGTATATTTCCTGATGCTCCGCCTTTCAAATATTTCTTTCATTTAGCCTTCCTGTATTTTAAATAATAATTGGTGATTGTGATTTTTATTTAATTTATATATCTTCATAATTTTTTAAAACTGTAACATAATGAAAAACTTATTTAATCTTGCTTTCTATAAGTGTAAACAGTGATTCAATCTTTTTTTTATCAATTCCTGCCAGTGATTTAATCTTTATGTGCCGCATAGTCTTTCCGCTGCCATCAAATAATGCAATTTCTTCCTTTGTTAGCCCTTTTATTGAAAAACCCAGGTTAACATGGTCCTTTAATGCAACAATATAATAAAGCCCATCAAATACAGGCACACCCCATTTCATTTCTTCTTTTGCCTGGGGAAAGATTTCAAATATGATTTTCCTCAGTTTTGCGCATATTTCTTTTTGTGGAGATTTCTGTTTTTTAATATATTCTTCTACTGTCTCCATTTTATTTTAATACCGTCCTTATTCCCTGGCTTACTTCATCGCCATCAATTAATAATTTTAATAAAGTCAATAAAAATTATATAATCTTTCCGGGTGCATTTTTTTAAAAAATAATATTAAAGAAATTTTAACATATAATTAGCCATTAATTGAGGTAAAAAGATTAAGCCCCAATCCCTCAGGTGAAAATAACAATCTAAAAATAGAGGTTTAATGAATAAAAAAGCTATCCCCCAGTGTTCCTATTTATTTAATGGAACAATATCATGTAATGCAGCTGTTTTCTGCAGTGATGAACGATTCATTGATGAGAGTATGTCTTTTATTAAGTATTCTTTAAATATTAACAGTTTTGACCTTATTGTGACTGCCGGTGGCCCTGCTTTTATTAATGCAGGCACAGGTGCGCTTATGGATAATCTCGCGCTTTTAGTGGAAGAACATAATATAAAAAGGCTTGTACTTATTTCCCACCAGGACTGCAAATATTATAAAAAGAAATTTAATAATGCCGATGATGATGAAATTACCGAAAAACAATTAAATGATTTGCAAAGTGCAAAAATAAAACTTAGAGAACTGTTTCCAGGCATATGCACGGAAACTTATTTTGCCTTCATTGAAGAGGGTAAGATACTTTTTAAAGAAATCAATTACACTGAATAAAAAAGTTTTAAAAAATATAAAAAGAAAAAACTATGGAAAATATAACCATTGAATGGCTGCTGGATTCTGAGCCTTGGATACAATACATAACAAGAAAAGAACTTCTTGAACAGGGCGAAGATGATAAGAATTTATTAAAAGCACATCGTGAGATGATTATGTATCCTGCCCTTATAAACATAATTGATGAGCTAAAAAACTGGCCAGGTACAGTGATTTCAAGCCATAAGAGCCCAAGGCAGTTCTTTCACAAAATTTCATTTCTTGCTGAACTTGGATTTAATATAAAAGACACTGCGATAGAAGAAATCGCTGAAAAAATGCTTGGACACACTGGTTCTGATGGAATAATAAGGCTTCCCTTAAATATTGGAAAAGCTTATGGCGGAACAGGAGAAAATACATGGGGTTGGGCGCTGTGTGATGCACCGACAAATCTTTATGCCCTTGCTAAAATGGGCCTTAAAGAAGACATTATGGTAAAAAGCGGAACAGTAAAGCTGGCCGGGCTTGCAAGGGAAAACGGCTGGCCATGCGCAGTTTCAGAGGAACTTGGATCATGGAGGGGACCTGGTAAAAAAGATGACCCATGCCCCTATGCTACACTGGTAATGCTTAAGCTTTTGTCACTGTATGATAATTACCATAACAGCAGCGAAGTTAAATCAGGCATTGACTGTTTGTGCAGACTATGGTGCGAAAGCGCTGTACTTCATCCGTATATTTTCTACATGGGAAATGACTTTAGAAAACTGAAAGCGCCTCTTATATGGTATGATATTATCCATGTACTTGATGTTCTTTCCCGATTTAAATACAGCAGACAAAAACCTGAAGTTATGCAAATGCTTGATATTGTGCTTTCCAAAAAAGAAAGTGACGGCAGTTTTATGCCCGAATCCATATATATGGAGTATAAAGGCTGGGATTTCGGGCAGAAAAAAGCGCCATCTAAATACCTTACATTTCTTGTTTACAGGATACTTAAAAGACTGGCAATGAATTAATAAACCCTGTTATCCATCCTTCTCCTGTAGCCTGACATATTGCCTGTGTCACTTGACTCAAAGATTTTTTCATCATCCATTTTAAAGCATGCCATGTGGATCACGCAATTGTCCCAGGCAAGCGCTGAGCCAATCACGCCTTTGCCGGCAAGCCTCAAATCTATTCCATATCCAACAGAATCAAAGTTTTTAGCATTTGAGTTTTTGATTTTTTCTATAAACTCATCAACTTCGCTTTCCTTAATTTCATATTCTTTTGAATCATTTTGAAGAAGCGCATCCATTGCATAACTTTTAAGAAGCTTTAAATGAAGATTGCTGTATGCTGCTGAAAGTGATATATAGTCAAATCCGACTGATTTACCTTTTAGAAAGATAAAAATGCCATTTTGGCCCTCATTTATCTTAAAAGCATTTAAATAATCATTAAGGCTATCTTCCTTCTGGACAAAAACATCTTTCATTGCGCTGGTGGCTGATTTTGTGCCTGCAACCATCTGGTACTGGTTAATTTCATCCCAAACCCTTCCCTGGTCAGACATAAAAGCCCTGCCTGCATTAAGTGACTGGCTAACTGATATATTTTTGCGCAGCCTTACTTTGTGCGCAGTTACAACACCGGAATCTGAAAAATTCTTTGAAGTATAATGCCACCTGCCCTGCTCTGTGCAGCTTACCGGTATTATTGTCTCTGACTCCTCTTTAAGAAGAACCGTTGTGTTTAAAACCCTGTTCTGCTTTGCCCCGGCTATCTCCTCTCCATCAAGAATAAGTACCGGCATCCTGGCTCTATTAAAAGCCTGAAGCTCTGGCACAGAACCTGAAGAGTCAAGCTCGGTAATTGAGAGCACACCCATTTCCATTGCCTCTTTTAATGTAAGATATTCCGGACTTTTGCCATCTTTAAAAAATATTGGAACTGCCGCCATATTTTTAAAAACCTGTACCTGCCCAAAGCTTAAGTTTTGCAGAAAACCTGTTATTATCTTATCCATTTTAATTTCCTTTCTTTTTAAATTAATTTTATCCCTGATCTTTGCCCAGCATTTGCTTGGCAATTTTTAAAATGTCCTCTATACGTTTTTTATGCTCCTGCTCGATTTCCCTCCTCACATTTATCTCAAGCCCCGGAGCAATTTCATACTTTATCCACACATCCCTCCTGGGTTGCGGGACATCCATACAGTAATAAATGGGCTTTTCTGAAAACTTTCTTTCAAAGAAAATATTTTCCTGATTTAATTCATTTACCGCCATCTCATGTTTTTCATTTTTACTATAATCCTCATAAAACTTTTTCTTTTTTAAATTTGCCCTCTGGGCTGCGCCGGGCAAAGCCCCTTCATTTATTCTTGAAAATGCTCCAGGTTTAACGCATTCATCATAGTATAGCTGTGTCGATTCATTATTCTGTTTCAAATACACAGAAATTGCTGAAAGGCTCATTCCCCTCTCCTGGAGTTTCCTGATTACTAAAAGTTTATTAAGGTGACTGTCAAAATAAAAGCCTCCTTTGCCCCTGCCTGCCGGGGCGCTGATCAGTCCCTCTTCTATATAGTACCTGATGGTCCGCCTGGAATAGCCTGTAAGCTCAGAAAGCTGCTCAATTGTGTATTTTTTGCTTATTTCTTTTTCCTGTCTCATATTAAATAAATATTGTATTGATAATCTAAACAAAAGCTATTATAACAGTTTACTGTTAAATTGCAAGTGTTATTATAAAAAGGCGCGGTTCACTAATAAAAATCAGTAATTATTGGCAATTTGAATTAGCTGTATTATATTTTCAAATGAAATTTATGCAAAAACAATGCAGTCTTTAATATATTTTTATTTACTTAAGGTTGCAGTAAAAGAACATTGTTGGCTAATTTACAAGGTTAATATAACCAGTACGTGGATATTATACAAGGTTGATTTATAGCCACCATCGTAATTTCAGGATTTTAAATACCCGGATTATTGACCTGGCGCAGAATCAGGCGGAGCTGCAGGAGCAAATGTCAATATTATTTCAACCTTTAGGATAGAATTGCATCTTCGCAGCAATTATGATATTGCAGGAAATCTACAGTATATTTGTGCTTTACTGGCAGGTTTTTTCTGCTTTAGTTATTGAATATTAAACTTTTAACAATCTTTACAATAAAAATCTAATTATCCAAAAAAGATTTAACTATATCATCCAGTTTACCCAGATCATCATCAGAGATTAAAATATCTCCAGCTTTAGCATTCTCAATAGCTTCTTTGCTGTTTCTTGCTCCGCATAAAGCAATAACATTTTGTTTAGATGATACAGCAGCAATAGCCAGCTGTGTCAGGCTGCAATTATATTTTTTTGCAATTGGAATAAAAGAGCTATTTATCATTTCGTTGATTTTAATTATTGTTTCCCTTTTGTATAGTGGGTTCATCGATCTTATGTCATCTGCTGCATATTTACTGTCTGGATTTATAGTTCCCGTTAAAAGACCCTGTGCTATTGCGCTATAAGCTAAAAAACTTAAATTATTTTCCTGGCACCATTTAATATTCTGTTTTTCTGCAGAATTTTCCAGGAGATTGAATTTTTCCTGGTCAGCATCCAGCTGTCCGTATTTGATATATTCATTCATATCATCCTGGCTGGCATTACTTATGCGTTTGTATCAAATTATTTATAAGACCTTTTGTATACCCCGGAAATAAAATACAATGAGCGCTGGGGTTAATCCTCCATTTAATGACTGTTTGGCCAAAAAGATGGATTTTAATAATAAAAGCAGGTGGCAAGTAAAACCATAAATTACATAGCTTTTCACCGCCACGTTTGCAGCCTGTGCACCAGTGGAGCATAGAGTAAGCGCCCGTCCTTTTTATTTTGACAGGCGCTTAAACCAGATTTAACTTGCCACAATCTATTTTATAATGATAATTTATTCCAGCTCAAAATCTTTATCATCAAGATTTGGATAAATGTCTTTCAGCGGAGAAAGATCATCAATCGGACAGCCTTCAAGTTTTAAAACTTTTAATTTTGTAAGGTGCGAAATAGGTGTAACATCGCTTACTTTAGTTTCCACAAAAGTCAGTCTCTGTAAATCATTCATTCCGGAAAGCAAGCTTAAATCATCAAAATTTGAATAATCTATATGTAGGCCAAAAAGATATGTGAAGTTTTCAAGGACGCTGTAATCGCTGGCCTGGCAGTTAAAGATTGATAAAAAATTGAGTTCTTTCAAACTTGCAAGCGCACTTATATCCTGTATATTATTTCCCCCAAGAGCAAGGCCCCTTAACTCAACCAGCCCTGCAAGAGGGCCCACATCTGTTATTGCATGAAATTGAATTTCCAGTTCTTCAAGATTTTCGAAATACTTTAAAGCGCTTATGTCTTTTATCATCATTTCCTCAGGTGATTGCCATTCAATATCAAAATCAAGTCTTTTTATTGTCCTGGCTTCAATAACAGTTATGTCCCCTTCCGGCCTGTTCATTGCTTCGCGGATTTTTTCTTCAAGGACAGAATCATTAAATACAACAAGCTCTTCCTGGGGTTCAGCAGTTATTTCTTGCACTGATTCGGCTTGAGCCTGTTCTGTTGCAGGAGCAGTGTCCCCAGCTGCCATATCAGATGAAACTGAGCAGGAAACTGATAATAATGCTAGTGCCAGAGCCACGATTACACAGTAAATTCTTTTCATATCTTTGTTTTCTCCTTCGCTTTTTGGTGTGGCAAGAATTTAGATATGTGTAATATATCCGGAGAGGAATTATACTCCTAAAAAAAATTTTTTAAATAAAATATTGAAAAAATTTTTAAATAAATAATAATATTAATGTTTCTATAATAAAGAAGACTTTTTTCTGATTTATCTTTTATTTAAATTACTCAAAAAAAATTATGTTTTTATAGTATTATGCAAATAATTTTTATTTCAATAATTAACAGCGCCCGGCTTTTTTATATAAATACCAGGCCAGGGTATTTTTTATCCTGGCTGTTTATTAAAACAATTCAAAATAAGCGCTCTAAATATACCCTGGCCCTAAGGAGGTTTAATAATGGATTTGGTGGTTGAGCAAATTCAGCATTTGCAGATTTTAAATCAATTCTGGCTATCGCTTTTTTTACTTATTCCAATCATACTGGTTGCAAGAACAGTTGTGGCGGGAACCAAGTTTTCACCTATTTTAATAATTGTTGTTTTTGGTCTTGCAATGGGCTATGTCCTTACTATTAGCGGGGTAGCAACCCAGGGCCTGCCAGAGTTTCCAATTGTTGATTTGATAAGCAAAACCACCATAGTTGCACTTACAGTTTCTTTTTTTGTGGGCGGACAGGAAATACGCAAGATTTTCAGTGGCAGAAAAATAGATGTCGAAGATATGGTCGTTCCTTCAAAAGAAGAGGTGGTGCTGGGAACAAGCAGGACGCAGGTTGTATATATAGTCAGGTCTTTTTTCCAGCTTCTTGCAGTATTTGGAGGATTTACGGTTTTAGCGCTTGCGGGAATGCCCATTGGTTATTCAGCAATGGCCAAATCATCAGCAATTTCTCATTTCGGGCTGTTTGCTGCAACGCAGGGAGGGATGTTTGGATCAGATGAAGCAACAATGATCCCATTTATATTTGCAATGCCCTTTCTTATACATCCTTTTGTATTCTATATGTTTGGCAAAGCAATGGAAAGAGACGGCGAGATGCCAAAAATACCAGTGTTTGTGCTTGCAGGGCTTGGTTTGATTGGCGTTATATTTGCATTAATTAGTGTTTGATTAATATTTATATTTTGATAATAGTCGCTGCAATTATCTTTATAATTATATGATTGAATTAATCATTACAGTTACCGGGGCCAGGGCAAGAAAATAAAACTGTCCGATAAAATCCCTGTTATATATTTTTGATTTTTGTTTTTCCTTCTTTAAAGCAGAACCTATTGAAAAATACTGCTTCAGTCCCTCAAGATCCATGCCCAGGCCATTATCATAAACTGATATTTCCGCATCTGAAATAGAAACTGAAACTTTAGTTGCATCTGCATCATAGGCATTGTTTACAAGCTCTCTTATAAGCTCAATGCTTTATCTGTAAATGATATATCAAACAAATTTTCTCCTAAATTTTATCGAGATCAATCTTTGATACTTTTCCTTGAGATAAATCCTGCAAACCTTCCCGGACGTCTTTTAAAGCCTCTTTATTTTTAAAAAGCCAGTGTTCTGAAGCAGGGATTTCAACAACAGGTTTAATCAATATATCACCCTGTTTATTTTTATATAACTTTACCCTGTTAAACCCCTGGGCAAACTCACCGATAGTCAGTCTGCTCCTGCTATCAATTG
>VGAZ01000093.1 GCA_016870615.1 Actinomycetota bacterium
TTGATGGTATAGCAATCATGATTTTTCCCATATTAAAAGAATTAATTATCCTTGTTCTATACAACCGTCAGTATTTGCAATAAAATATTTGCATGCTTATAAAAAATGTAAAAGCAAAAATACCTGGAAACATTTATAGATTCAGCATTTTAATTATTCTTATTAACCTGTTATTAATTCTTGCCAGCTCATTTTCAGTTTCATGCAGCAATAAAAACACAGAAGTTGATTATAGTATGCATCAGGCAGTTGATAAATTACCTGCATTTAAAGGATATTTTAATGATTATACTGGTAAAATACCCGAAAAGTGGGCAACTGAAACAGAACAGCTCATTATTGAACTTGAAGAAAAAACAACCTGCGAGATAGGCGTTGCATTTATTGATGATCTTAACGGAATAAGTATTGAAAAATATGCAGCACTACTGTTTGAAAAATGGGGCATTGGAAAAGAAGAAAGCGATAATGGCGTGTTATTGCTGGCATCACTTAAAGACAGGGCTTTAAGAATAGAGGTAGGCTATGGGCTTGAAGAAGTAATTACTGATATAGAGGCAAAAGAAATAATAGATGATATTATTGTACCCGCATTCCGGGAGGACCAGTACGGTCCTGGCATATATAATGGCGTTGCAGCAATTGCTAATTCAATTTATGAAGACATGGAAATTGCTTCAATTGAATTTGTTGAAATTGAAAAAAAAGTTCCGTTTAGCCAAACATGGGGTTTTCCATTTCTTATCATTTTTGCAAACATTGCTCCCTGGCTTATCATAGGGCTTTTGTTTTTAAGGTTCTCTTTAAAATCCTATATGAGGGAGCACAGATGTCCCAATTGCAGGAGGATAGGACTCATAATTAAAAGAAGATATCTGGTGAACCCAACCTATGATTATCCGGGCAGGCAGGAAGTCATTGCCGAATGCAAATATTGCAGCTACCAGGAGCGAAATACTGTCACAGTTCCAAAAAAACAGAAACCTGGTTCTTCTGGCGGTTATACAGGTGCCTCGGGTTCAGGTTTTTCCGGAGGTTTTTCATCAGGGTCAAGCCATTCAAGCAGCTCATCAGGAAGCAGTTTTGGAGGAGGATCATCCGGAGGAGGTGGCTCAAGCGGAAGCTGGTAATTATAAAAAATAGACCAGTTATTGAAATCATTTTAAGCATAAATATCAATAAAACCTGCTCAAAAAAGGTGTTTCTCTGCTTTTAAACAAGATGTATTTATTAAATATATTTTAGGTTTTTAATTACCAATGAGAACTTTGAGATCTCGGTTTTCCATCAAAAAAACCAGTCCAGATAATAATGAAATGTAATTAAGAATTTTAATCTCGACAAAATGTCGAGAAAAATGTCGAGGTTAGCCATATAATTCTTACAAAAGAAGGCAGTATTTCAACATTATCTGCGCCTAATCATTCTGAAGTTGTCAGGGGAACTTTAAGATGATTAATTGATAAATCCGGTTTAACAATTGAGGAATTTATTGAAGAATTATAAACTTGGCTCCCCTCTTCTGATTCATTTCAAACCATTGAAATTTTTCTACCAAATACAATTCATGGCTGCAAAAGAAAAAATTTAAAATATCTATAATATTAAACACTTTTTTTAAAAGAGATTGCAGGAACATTTGAAAAATTAAAATTACAATCCCCGGTTTCCGGCGCATTTTGGGTGGGGGCAAAATGCGCCGATTTCAATAGACATGTAAACCTTTTTCCGGATTTATGGGAAGCCTTTTTTGTGTTTATTCCTGATTAGATTGTGTATCCGATTTATCTTGCTTTTTTTATTGCTGCACTTACTGTGCACCATTAAAAATTGCTTTTTTAACTTTTTTAAGCTTAAAAATAATTATTTACTGCACCAAAACCAGTTTCCCTGCACCAATATGAAGTTAGTTTCCTTTATACTTCCAAAAAGCATCTACTGATCTTGGTTTACCATCAAAATATATAAACTCTTCAGCTTTTAAAATCTTAAGCAACCCTTGAATTTGTCTTCGGGTTAGTCTTTCTTCGAATAAACGTAAGAAATCTGACATTTTTCCACGCCTATGATCTTTAAAATATTGCAGTAATAGCTCTTTTTGAATATTCCTATCAATCCATTTCCTTCTAGTATATTCTTCTTTTTTATCGATAAATCCATAATAGTCTTTAGATAAAATATATCTTACTCCCCTGCCCAAACCAACTTTTTCAATTAAATCAAGTTTAATAAACTTATTTATTTTCTCTTTATTATCACTTTTACCTACAGTCCTTATATTCTCCATAAAAATAATATTATCGATTTCATCAAAGGTGATTTGTTTTTCCGCAGAAATTTTTTGAAGATATTCTACAAAATTTATATCTTGCACTTTGGACGGAATATCTAAAACAACATAATCTGGATCAGAACCACTAAAATCCGGCATACCCTTTCCATCCATAATATTATTTTTAAAAATTCGATCTAACCCTACACCAGCTCTTTCTACTAATCCAATCCTTTCAAGAGTTTCCATTAATAATCGGTTTCGCCATTTTCCCTCAATAAATAAAATATTTTCTGGTGTTACTCCAGGTAAAAAACCACCTGGACTCTTAATAGAAAATTTCTCCGGACTTAATTTCAAAAAAACTGGTTCAGTTCTATTTTTATATTCTCTGTGTGCAAAAGCATTTAAGACAGCTTCCCTAATTGAATATTCATCAAATGACCAAATATCTTTTTCAAAAAATCCCTGCCTGAAAGGTACCCTTGTATTTCTTGAATTTACTGTATCCCATATTTCATTATGAATATTTAAGAAAGCACTTCGCCAATTCTTTCTAAAATCAAAATTTATTTTATTAATATCAATTCTCCATTCAAAAATAAATTCTGAATTGGGAAAATATCTATTAATAATCTCATCATTACCTAGAAGAATTATTGCTGCATTAGTAATTATTTTATTCTTTAAAAGTGATAGTTTTTCAAGTAATGATTCATTGGAGAAATTCAAATAACTATTGTTTTTAGTTTTTTCAGCCCATTTGTTTTTCAAAACATTAATTGCATTGAGATCTAAGTCATTCAAAGTAGCTTCACTGCAAAACTCTGCGCTATAATCATATAACTTTTCATTCAATATATTCCTTAATGTACTTGAGTCCATATCTTGCAATTCTTCACCAACTCTCATTAGGTACTGTCCATGAAATTTAATTGGCTGTCCGATTAAATGATTTGGAATTATAACAACAATTACCCTTTTAGCATTAATAAAAAATTCTTCTATTTGAATTCTAAGATTTATTTTTCTAAAAATTTGAGATTTAGTATTTTCAATGTTCTCTATTGCTTTAGTTCCAACAATATCTCGGAAACCAGTTATAGGATTAATCTTATTTTTTACACCAAGTATAAGATGCCCTCCACCTTCATTACCTATTGCAACAACATAACCTAATAATGATTTTCTTTGCCTCCCACCGTCCCCTAAAATTGAGAATTGGTCCTTTGCTTCTTTAAACTCCAAATTCTCATTTTCAGAATTTATTTTTAATAAATCTAATAAATTTTTTTATCCATTTTAAGGTTTTATTTAAAATAATTTTTTTAGCTATTTCTATTTATAATAAGAGCCTAGGAGCGTGTCCTAAAGTCATCAATTAAATTCAATAAAAACAACCATCTTTTAATAAAATCTACAAATTTTTCTAAAATTTTTAATATTCTTCGCTATTTAGTCCCATACAGACCTATACCACCTGCATATTCTTTCGGTTTACCGAAATATTTCTCGATTTCATCATCAAAATCATAAAAACTAAAGCCTAATCTATCTGCCAGGAGCTTACCTATTGTGGAATTACCGACACAACCTATCCCGACCAGATAGATTATTATTTTTCTGTTGTTTTTGTCTTACCATTTTAAGATAGATCTGGTCATATATTTCCACAATTTTTTTACGTCTTTCTTCTGGAGTGAGCCTGTCAAATGGATTCCTGGGATTGGGCGTTCCATCATAAGGAATTATTTCAATTTCCATATTTTCTATATCTAAGACAGACATAACATAAGAATAATATTCAACTAAGATTTTTTCTCGATATCTTCTTGGCAACTTCTTCGAAAAAGCTTTTTCAATACAGCAGACTTTTTTCTGATATACCTGCTTTTATTTTATCCTGTACCTTGTTCCCCTTCCTAGACCGATTCTTTCAATTCTATTCAGTTTTAATAGCTTTAAAAGCACCTGGTTGACTGTAGGTCTTTTAACATTTGTCTTTTTTGTTATCTCAATGGGTGAAACTTCTTTCACTGTTTGTAAATACTGCCAGACAATCAATTGATTTTTTGAAAGTAATTTTTCTATATTTTCTTCTGATAGCAGATCTACTGCCATTTGTGATTGTTTCAATATTATATCCAGAAAGAAATTAAGCCAATATGAAATATCCGGTTTTTTAGTTTTGAATGTCTTTTGTGATTTCCTCAAGCTGATATAATATTCGGGTTTATTGTCCTCAACCAATTTTTCATGTGAAATATATGGCATGAACAGATAGTCTGATTTTAGCATCAATAGATTTGTCAGGACCCTAGATAGTCTGCCATTTCCATCTTTGAATGGATGTATATTTAAAAACTCTATTATAAAATTACCTATAATAATAAGAGGCTCATAACTTTCTTTCTCCAGTTCTTCATATGTCCACTCTGCCAACTCCTGCATCTCTTTAGGAGTCAGATAGGCTCTGGTTGTATCAAATAATATACCAATAGATTCTCCCAGCTCATTTACCATATGAACTTTATTTTCAATTTTTTTATAATCCCCTCTATGCTCTTTATCTTTATCAACATATTTTAATAACTCTTTGTGAAAATGCTTAATCGTATTTTCTGAAAATTTAATTGTTTTCCATGATGAAAAAACATTTTGAAGAAGTTCATAATATCCTTCTACTTCCTGTTTGTCTCTGTCCCTGAAATTGTGAATATGGATACCTCTTATCATCCTTTCGATATCTTCATCGGTCATCTTTGAGCCTTCGATACGGGTTGATGCACCGGTTGAAGTGATCAGGACCGATTTTTTAAGCCTGCCTAAAACCTGTGGACTAAGTTTTGCACCTGAGATCCACTGGCCTTTAAGTCTGTCTATCTTAATAAGTTTTTGCCATATATCTGTAGGAAGATTTTCCAGTCTTTTATTAAATTTATTATTCATAATCTTTTATTATAATGATATTTAATTATATAAGATTATATAAGATTGTGTTCTTTAAATCTAGCTTAAAATGCTGTGGATTGTATAGATTGGCTCCCCTCCTCCGACTCACTTCAAACCATTGAAATTGTTCTACCAAATACAATTCATGGCTGCAAAAGAAAAAATTTAAGGCATTTATAATGGTAGTTCTTTTTTTGCAGAAAGACTGCTATAACATTTACAAAATTTAGATTGGAGCCCTTAGAACCTGGCTTTTTTATATTTATTCGCTTTCATTCTGGCACATTAGCTTAGTCTGCTCCATTACAATATCCACAGCTTTTGCAGTTTTGTCTGGCGGATATCCGTATTTCTTTAATAATCGTTTTATTATCATTTTCATCTTTGCCTGAACGCTCTCACGAATGGCCCAGTCAACACTGATATTATTCTTAATTGATACAGTTAAATCCCTGGCAATTTGTTTAAGAATGTCCTCACCCATTATTTCCCTGGCAGATTCATTTTCTGCAAGTGCATCATAGAATGCAAGCTCATCTGGAGTAAGCCCTGAGCTTTCTCCACGTTTTTCTGCCTTGCTGATTTGTTTTGCAAGTTCTATAAGCTCCATTATAACTTGTGTTGTCTCAATGGCTCTATTCTGGTATTTCCTGATAGCATTTTCTAAAAGCTCTGAAAACTTCTTTGACTGCACAAGATTGCGTTTTGAGAATGTTTTAACAGTGCCGGCAATCAATCTATTTAACAACTCAACTGCAAGGTTTTTCTGTTTCATTCCTTTAATCTCTTCGAGAAACTCATCCGATAGTATTGCAATATTTGGTTTGGATAGCCCGACAGAACTTAATATGTCAACTACTTCATTTGATGATATAGCTTTAGAAATTAACTGATTAAGCTCACTGTCAAGTTGAGATATTGTTTTCTTTTTACTTTCATCACTAATCATTTTTATAAGACTTGCTTTTATAGCTTTATGAAATCCTACCTCAACGTTAAGCCTCTCAGCTATTTCTGTTGTTACACAAAGGGAATAAACCCGTGCCATTTCAGTAACAATCTTTATATAGTCATCTTTTCTATCTTCACGAAGTCCAATTATATAGTCCATAGTTTCAACAATTGCCTGCATTTTTTCGCTTGGCTTGCCAGTAAAGAATTTACTATAATCATGTTTATATAGCATTTCTTTAATCAAGTCGTATTTTTCTAACAAAACCTGCGCTGCCATTTCTGTATCAAGACCAATAGTCTTTTTATCACTTTCTGTATACTGAGAGAGTGCCTCTCTCAAATTTTCAGCAATACCAATATAATCAACAACAAGCCCTCCCTGTTTTTCTCTAAATACTCTATTAACCCTTGCTATAGCCTGAATAAGGTTATGGCCACTCATTGGCTTATCAATATACATAGTATGCATGCTTGGTACATCAAATCCTGTAAGCCACATATCCCGGACTATTACAATCTTCAGTTCATCATCTTTATCTTTCATTCGCTTTGCAAGTGTTTCTCTTGTTGATTTGGAACCAATAAATACTTGCCAATCAGCCGGATCAGATGAGCTGCCTGTCATAACAACTTTTATTTTCCCAGCCATTAGATCATCACTATGCCAATCCGGGCGTATTGCTATAATTTCCCTATATAATTTGATTGCTATTCTTCTGCTCATTGCAACGACCATAGCTTTGCCACCCTCATTTTCCTGTGCCATCTCACGTTTTTCAAAATGTTCAACTATATCTTTTGCAATTTGTTTTACTCTTTCGTCGGTACCAACAATAGCCTCTAACCTTGCCCATTTGCTTTTAAGCTTTTCTTTTTGATTATATTCCTGGTATTCGGTTATTTCCTCGTACTCAACATCAACCTTGGGTTTCATTTCCTCAGAAAGCTCAAGTTTTGCAATCCTGCTTTCATAGAAAATCTTAACTGTAGTTTTATCTTCAATAGCCCTGCTCATATCATAAATATCAATGTAGTCTCCAAAAACTGCCCGCGTATTTTTATCAGTTAATTCTACTGGTGTTCCGGTAAATCCAATATATGAGGCATTGGGCAAACTGTCACGCATGTACTTTGCATACCCATACTTAATACCGGCTTCAGCCAGGCCTTTAACAATCTCTGCGCCAAATCCATATTGACTGCGATGTGCCTCATCTGCTATGACTATTATGTTTTTACGGTATGAAAGTGCAGG
>VGAZ01000094.1 GCA_016870615.1 Actinomycetota bacterium
AAATTATAACATAATGCTTAATAATTATTAATCGGTGCGCCTTTTACCTCACTTATATTCTCATTGCACGAAAGCTTTTTGCCTGCTCATTGAAAGCAGGGAAATACCTATGAGTATAAATATAATATTTAGTATTCCAAGATAGATAAAAACAATATAAAAAAACCATTTTAAATTAAAATCCGGTATCGAATCCGCAGTTGTTGAAAAGGACACTGAAAATACTTCAAGGTCGGCAGAAATTTTACCGACATCTCCAGATATTTTATTAATATCACCTATATTTGTACCGATTGACTGCGACATGCCAAAAAGGCTTGCTGAAAGTTTTTGGGCATCTTCAGACATGGTTTTAAAATAAGCGGACATGCCTGCAAGAGGTTTGAAACCCAGTATATCAAATTCAATGAGGCCGGACACCTCTGAAAGCGCAAGTGAAGAACTTTTAAGCATGCCTGATGCGTCTGCAAGCGAGTACTGTGCCTCCTGCACCGTGCCTGCGACATTGTTTAATGCGGCGGATGAATCATCAAGAAGAATGTTTATTGATTTTATGCTGCCATTCACAGTATTTAAAAGATCTGAAGACCCGGGATTTTTAATACTTATTTTACTGGCATAATAAATCCCACCAAAGCAGGGAACACATCCCGCCAGGCCAAAAAAAATTATAATGATTGAAAAAAGTGAAATTATCTTATTATTTATCCTCATATCTGCCTTTCAAAAGTTATTTTTAAATATAAAAACATTAATATGGATTTAATAATTATATTTTGAAAAATCATAAGTGTAAAAAAATATAAATATATTAAAAATATTGGATTATTACACCTGGAGCTGGTACTGATATTTATACAATTTATAATAAACCGCTTTTGCTTCAAGAAGCTTTTTGTGCGGACCGCTTTCGACTATCCTGCCATGGGTAAGAACTATTATATTATCTGCATTGCGGATAGTGGAAAGTCTGTGAGCAATTACAATAGTTGTCCTGTTTTTCATTATTTTTGAAAGAGCATCCTGGATAAGGGCCTCAATTTCCGAGTCTATGCTTGAAGTTGCCTCATCCAGCACAAGAAGTACCTCAGGATTAAAAACAAGGGCTCTTGCAAAAGCAATAAGCTGTCTCTGGCCCACTGACAGAATCTGTCCACGTTCTTTTATATCTGTATTGTATCCATCCGGAAGTTTTCTTATAAATTTATCCGCATTTACGTATGCGGCGGCTTCTACAACTTGTTCAAAGCTGATGTCTTTATTTGAAAGCCTGATGTTTTCCAGTATTGTGCCGGAAAACAAAAACACATCCTGCATGACAATACCAATGTGGCGCCTTAAGAATTCAAGGTCATATTCTTTAATATTAATACCGTCAAGAAATATGCCTCCTTTCTGTATGTCATAAAACCTGTTTAAAATATTTATTATTGAAGTTTTTCCGGAACCCGTAGCGCCAACTATTGCAAGGCTTTTTCCTCTTTCAAGAGTAAATGATATATCCTGCAGTATATAATTATCTTTTTCGTAAGCAAACCATACATTTTCAAACCTTATATCCCCCTTTACATCTTTGACTTTAACAGGAGAAGAAGGTGAAAATATTTTGGGTTTTTCTTCAAGCAGTGAAAAAATCCTCTCAGAAGCAGCCACTGCTTCCTGTATTATACCGAATTTTTCTGCAAGGTCGCTTAAAGGGTGGAAAAATTTTTCAATGTACTGGATAAATGCAACAAGTGTTCCAAGAGTCAGTAAGCTTTTTATAACCTGTCCTCCCCCGTACCAGATAATCAAGGCAACGGCAAGTGTGCTGATAAACGCCACAACAGGGAAAAATACGGAATAATAAAATATGGTTTTTAAATACTGAAACAGGTAATCTTTATTTAAATTATCAAATTCAGCGTTGTTGCCGCCCTCCCTGTTAAAAAGCTTTACAGTATTAATCCCGGTTACAGCTTCATGTATAAAAGAGTTCATATTGGAAATTTTTGCCCTTATTATTTTAAAAGAGATCCTGACTTTTTTCCTGAAAACAAATGTTGCAGCTGCAAGGAGTAAAAGCACTGAAAAGGTTACAAGGGACAATTTCAGGTTTAATGAAATCATTACAATTGTAACTCCGGCTATCATGAAAATATCCCCGAAAAAGGTAATTATGCCTGAAGAAAGCATCTCGTTTAATGCCTGCACATCAGTTGTAACTCTTGTAAGCAGTCTTCCTGTGGGATTTTTATCAAAAAATGACATTTCCATTTTCTGTATATGCCTGAATATATCCATGCGCAAATCATACATGATTTTCTGCCCGAGATATTCTGTAAGATACTGCTGGAAAAACCTGAATATAAAAAGCCCGGCAAGAACAGATGCAAATAGTATTATTATGTATATGAAGCCATCCATCTGTTTGGTTGAAAGATATTTGTCAATGGCTATTTTTATAAGGTAGGGACCAGCTATTTCCAAAGCAGCGATTATAAGAAGCAGTAAAACTGTAAATGCCATGATTAACTTGTATGGAGCAACATACCTTAAAAGCTTCATCACAACTTTTCTATCAAGCTGTTTTTCCTCAATATCTTTTTCGTAAAAGTTTTTCTTTTCCCGGGTTTTCATTTAAAGCTCTTCCTTTAGTTCATCTGATAGCTGTTGCCTGTAGTAAAGCTTTCTGTAAATGCCGCATTTTTTCAAAAGCTGGCTGTGCGTGCCTGTTTCAGATATTTGCCCTTCATCCATTACAATGATTATGTCTGAATCTTTTATTGTTGATATCCTGTGGGAGACTATTATAGTTGTCAGTTGGCTGGTATGTATTTTCAGGTCCTGCAGTATAAGCTCCTCTGTTGCAGTGTCAATGTTTGAAAAAGAATCGTCAAGTATTAATATTTCAGGATCAGCAATTATTGTCCTGGCTATTGCAAGCCGCTGCTTCTGTCCCCCTGAAAGTGTAACTCCTCTTTCACCGATTAATGTATCATAACCGTCCGGAAATTTCATTACATCCTCATGCAGGTGGGCAATTTTTGAAGCCCTTATTATTTTCCCGTCAATTTCTTTGCCATCAGGGTTGTTTGCTTCCGAAAACTGCAGGAACTGTTCTTTGCCAAAAAGTATATTTTCTTTTATAGTTTTTGAAAATATGAAGGCATCCTGTGTCACATATGCAATATGTGAGCGCAGCGCAGCAGGGGAAATATTTTTAATATCATGTCCACCGATTGTGATAACTCCCTGTTGCGGGTCATATAACCTTGGCAACAGGTTTACTATTGTTGATTTGCCGGAACCCGTAAAACCCACAATACCTGCAGACATTCCTGCTTTTATTGTGAAATTTATTTTTTTTATTACCCATTCCGGTTTTTTTAAAGACTTGTTTATCCCTGTTTCTGTATAATTGCTGTCTTTTTTGCTCTGTTTGTTTTCAATTCGGGCATTGGTCAAATCAGCATCTTTATATGAAAATTCCGGCCCATTTTTCTGGTCTTCAGTTTTTAAAAAATACTTTGAAATAAGTTCAAGAAATTTTTTTATATATGATTTTGTTTTGCCTGTTTTATTTTCCAGAAAGCCAATATCATAGCTTTTGACTTCCGGATAAAAAAAGTGAACATTATTAAAAACTATATCGCCTTTGTAATGGTCTATGTTTACAGGTTTTTGGGGCACTGATATTGTCGGAGACAGATTTAAAACACTATTGAGCCTTCCCATGGAAACTTCCCCCCGCTGCACAAGATTAATAACCCAGCCAAGTGAGATAAGTGGCCATGTAAGAGTTATTATGTAGGCGCTGAACTGGACAAACTGGCCAAGAGTAAGCTGGCCCTGGATTACCTGCATCCCTCCAACAGTAAGCACCAGCAGGGAGCCTATTCCACCTATAAGAATCATTGCCGGCCAGAAAAAGCTTCTTACTTTTGCAAGTTCCATATTTTTATTTATGTACTGGCTGTTTAATTCCGCAAAATTATCCGTTTCATAATTTTGTCTTGTAAATGATTTTATAACTTTTATTCCTGCAATGCTTTCCTGCGTCCTTGCAGACAGCAGGCTGTAATGTTCCTGGGAGATTTTAAACCTGTAATAAAGCATTGCGCTAAGCCTGCTTACTATAAGCGGCAGAAGAGGTATTGCTATTAAAGAATAAAGTGTAAGCTTTACGCTTATGAGAAACATGATGGTAACTGTTGAAATAAAAACAAATACTGTGCTGAAAAGATTAAGCAAACCCGGTCCAAGAAAATTCCTGACAGCGTCCAGGTCATTTGACATTAGCGCCATAATGCTGCCTGTCCTGTTATTTTCAAAAAATGTTGAGTCCAGTTTCTGCAAATGAGCAAAAAAATCGTTTCTTATACTGTATTCAATTTTACGCGATACCCCGATTAAGAGCTTTCTCATATAAAACCTGAAAACACCCTCCAGCGCAGATATTAAGATAAGAAAAATACTATATTTTATAAGCTGTGGCCGGGTGGCAGGATAGTCTTTTAAACTGTCTATTACAAGCTTTAGAATCCAGGGAATTAAAAGTGCAAGAAGGTTTGTTGCAAGTATAAATAAAACACTGCCGCAAAGCGGGGCAATGTGTTTTTTGAAATATTTTTTTAATGTTAAAAGCTGCCTTATTTTAAATATTCTCCAAAAAAGTGTTTATAAAAAATAATCGGCATACATGTGCCGTAAATATATCATAAATTTCAAGTAAATAGCTTCTACCTTCTTATTTTTTAAATATTTTTTTCAAATTTTTAAACAGTTTATACCTGAAATTTATCAGTTTCAATTTAAATCTCCTCAAAGGGCTTTTGCTGTATCTGTGCAGGAAATCCCTGGCTGCAAATTTAAGAACCACGTCCCTGCCGTATTTTAAGCTCAGGTATCTTTTATGCTCATTTATCCATATATAAAGGTCAGTTTTTGTTCTTGCCGGAAATTTTTCAAGTATCCCGTAACTTTTAATTGTTTCAATTGAAGGAACATAAATGCTGTCATGCCATATAATTGATGCCTCCTCAAAAGAGAGCAGTTTTTCGTCTGATTTTTTATCTTCGTTTAACTGGACCATCAGCTTTCTTATCTGGTTTAATAAAAAATCATACTGTCCGGGTTCAGTTATCCTGATTTTAATAATGCTGGGCCTGCTTTTTTCCAGCTTTGTAAGTTTTAAAAACTTTTGGCGCTCAATCATTATCAGGATGCTTCTTGGGTCGGTATCAGGCGTTATCTGCGCATTTGTAGCAAATTCTATGACCTCGGCATCTATATATTTAACCCCCATTTTTTTTGACACGCTTACTCTGTGATTTCCGTCAAGTACAAAATATATTTTTCCCACTTTATAAAGCTTAACCGGTGGCAGTATAACATCTTTTATAAGGAGGTTATGAATCTTTGCCCACCTTCTCTGCAGGTGGGCTTTTTTTGGAAGGAAATACCTGTCAAAATCCTGGTATCGGTCTATGCTGCCAACGATATCCTCAAGATTAACGGTTTGTATTCCTAAATTCTGTTGTCTGTACAACTCAAATCCCTGTTTTAATTTGTCAAATGACAAAAGCTCATTATTTCTTCCCACAAGGAAATATTTGAGGTCATTTAAAAGAGATTTGAATCTTGCATTTTCAAATTCCTGGCCTGAAATACTTGAAATGCCGCTATCGGTGTAAAAATCTTCTTTGTTCATTTATTTTTTTAAGATTTACTTATAATTATTTTTATAATAAATATAGTTTTATAAGTCATTATTATTATTTTTTCGTATGCACTTTTTTCTGTTTATATCAAAAATGCTAAAAGCCGGTTTATATAAACTTTTTATTAAATGCATCAAATTTTAACAATCCTGTAGCCATAAGCATTTATAACCTTTGTATCCCCAACTTTTTTAAGCCATATATTATTAGTTCCGTATAAGTGCATGTGGCCGTGAACCAGGTATTTAGGGCGGTACCTTTTTATGAAATTGTTAAAACTTTTAAAGCCCCTGTGGCATAAATCTCCAGCGTCATGTATACCTGCCGGAGGAGCATGAGTTACAAGAATATCAACAAATCTTTTTTTAAAAAGTTTTGTAATATACAAATGCGGCATCATCTTCATTATCTTCCATTTCATTTGCATCTCAGTGTACTGGCACTGCTGGCCGCTGTATTTCATTGAACCTTCAAACCCCATAAGCAGTATGCCCTTATAATCAATTATTTTATTGTCAAGATTTACGCATCCTTCAGGATGTGCGCATTTTATGCCATTTTCAGTGTATGTTCTATCATTATTGTGATTTCCCATTACATAAAAAAGCGGTTTATTTAAAGTGGATACAATAAAATCCAGGTAATAATTGGGAAGATCCCCGCAGGAAATTATAAAGTCAATATCCTTAAATCTCTCCTCAATTGAAACACTGTAAATGTGTTCTATTATTTTATCGCTTATTAAAAGTATTTTCATAATATTGCAAATATTAATAAACAGAACGGTTTAAATATTATTTAAAATAAATCCACAGCCGCTTATACAGTTTTTCCTTTTATTAAATCCCGGTTTACCTGTAAAATATGGACCCTTTATCATTTATTAAAAAAATTTTCAGGCAATCGGCTCAATTAATAATAAGTATTATGAATCAGATTTGCAAATAATTAAAATTACAAAAAACAGAAAAGTGGCTGTTCCCTTTCCTGTTTTTCTATTTACTATCGGCCTGGTCCAAAAATTGATATCTGCAGCAGCCAGGTTGAATGAAACATAACTAAATGCTTAACATTGCAACTGTTTAAAAGTATAATAAAAATATTACAGGCTTTAAAAAAGATTATCTATGACACAGGAAGAAAGAAAACAGAAGTCAATAAATAAAATACTTGATGCTGCGGAAAAACACTTGAGCCGGGAGGGTATTGAAAATACCGATATAGAAAAAATCTGTAAAAATGCGGGTCTTACAAAAGGAGCTTTCTATCATCACTTTGGTACAAAGCAGCAATTTTTATTGGGGCTTATGGATAAATGGATAAAAAAAATATCTGCCGAACTGGACCCTTTAACCTTTGCTTCACTTGAAACTGCGCAATTATTTAATATTATTATTGACAGGATGCAGCCGGTTTTTGAAAAAGCAGGTAAGCAGCTACCGGTATTTCTTGAGCTTTATATAAAGGCAGTAAATGATGAAAGTCTAAA
>VGAZ01000095.1 GCA_016870615.1 Actinomycetota bacterium
TCCTGTATGAGGAAAACCATAATGATTTATCTTATCATTATATTTTGGAATCCATAAGCTATTTTCACTGTATAAAGACCCGGTATCTTTTACTAAAATCGCGCATGCTAAAACATCAATATTTTTATTATCCTCACTTAATACTTTTTCAAGGTTTTCATTATTATAATAACAGTCATCTGAATGTAAAGTATGGATCCATTCACCATTAGATCTTTTTATTCCTTTGTTAATAGCATCATAAGGACCTGAGTCTTTTTCTCTTATATAAATAACAGGATAATCAGCCCTTTTAATATAATCATTAATTAATTTATCAGTACCGTCAGTTGACAGACCATCAACAATAATATGCTCTTTATCTTTAAGGGACTGATTTGCTACGCTTTGTATATTCTTTCTCAATACGTTTATTCTATTGTATGTTGCTGTGACGATAGATAATTTGGTCATATTATTTATAGGATATGAAAACTATTTTTATTAAAAAAGCACCTATTTAAAATAGGATATATTATGTTATTATAATAAAATATCACTTTAATAATCTTGTTTAGCATGTAATAATACAAAAATTTAAATGAAAAATAAAGGTTTGGAATTGTTAAAAAATGGCTCAAAAAGACAATAATTTTTTAATTATTGAATCTGGCAAAGCTGAGAAGCATTACTTCAAAGATCTATGGAGATACAGAGAGCTTTTTTACTTTTTATCCTGGAGAGATATCCTTGTAAGATATAAGCAAACTGTAATAGGAATAGCCTGGTCAGTACTTCGTCCAGTAATAACAATGGTTATTTTCACAATTGTCTTTGGTAGGATTGCAAAACTTCCTTCAGTTGATGCGCCATATCCTATTCTAGTTTTTACAGCATTATTGCCATGGTTATTCTTTTCAAGTGCCCTATCTGACTCTAGTAACAGTTTAATAGGTAATGCTAATATGATATCCAAGATTTACTTTCCAAGGATGATTTTACCTGCCAGCGCAGTAATCGTTGCTTTAATCGATTTTTTTATTTCATTTATATTGCTCGGGATAATAATGCTCTGGTACAGGTTCGTGCCAAGCTGGAAAATAGTTTTTATGCCGCTTTTTTTATTACTTGCTTTGATAGTCTCACTGGGTGCAGGTTTTTTATTATCTGCCTTAAATGTCAAATACAGGGATTTTAAATATATTGTTCCATTTATAATTCAATTCGGATTATATGCTTCACCAGTTGGCTTTTCCAGTGATGTAATACCAAACAAATGGAGGTTTTTATATTCTATAAATCCCATGGTAGGTGTTATTGATGGTTTTAGATGGTCAATTATCGGAAAGGGTGTGGAATTTTATATCCCGGGCTTTCTGATTTCAATTTTTCTGGCTATCTTATTATTCCTAATTGGAATCATATATTTTAGAAAAACGGAAAAAACTTTTGCTGACAGGATATAAAAAGGATTTTGCATTATGAAAACAGCAATAGAAATAGAAAATTTAGGTAAGAAATACATAATCTCTCATCAGGGACAAGCGCAACAATATGTTGCACTAAGGGATGTTATTTCAGATAGTGTAAAAAAACTCGTTAAACCAAAAAAATCAATGAAGCCACAGCGCGAAGATTTCTGGGCTTTAAGAAATCTATCTCTTCAAATTGATGTTGGCGAAAAATTAGGAGTGATTGGAAGAAATGGTGCAGGTAAAACAACACTGCTAAAAATTCTTTCCCGTATTACTTCCCCTTCTGAGGGAAAAATAAAGCTTAATGGCAGGGTATCAAGTTTGCTTGAAGTTGGAACCGGATTTCACCCTGAGCTTACCGGCAGGGAAAATATATATCTTAATGGCGCTATTTTAGGATTAAGCAGAAAGGAAATAAGAAAGAAATTTGCAGAAATTATAGAATTTGCAGAAATAGAAAAATTCCTGGATACCCCTGTAAAGAGATATTCATCCGGTATGTATGTGAGGCTGGCTTTTGCAGTTGCTGCACATCTTGAACCTGAAATACTGCTTATCGATGAAGTTTTGGCAGTTGGTGATATCCAGTTTCAAAAAAAATGCCTGGACAAAATGGGTGATATAAGCAGAGAGGGAAGAACAGTTCTTTTTGTAAGTCATAATTTGACTGCCATAGAGCATTTCTGCAGCAGATGTATTCTGCTGCAGAGTGGAAATTTAATATTAGATGGAAACGTAGAATCAGTTATAGAAGGATATATAAAAGATGTGAGGGAAGGTACTAAAGATTTAATACTGGCCGATAGAATTGACAGGACAGGTTCAGGAAAAATACGTGCTGTGGATTTTAAAATATTAGATTCCAATCATAATGAAGTTATAACAATGAAATCAGGAGAGGACTATTATTTTGAGATTGATTATTTAAATAATTCTGAAGATAATTTTAAAAATATTGTTGTCAGTTTAGATATATTCGATGATAAAAACTCAGGACTTTTACTTTTCAGGACAAATTTTACAAACAATAATCTTGAAATAAAAAAAAGAACAGGTAAAATTTTTTGTAAGGTTAACAATTTGCCTTTAGCTCCCGGTAATTACCATTTCTCAATTTTTATATCATCTGCTGATATTGAAATATTGGATTACATTACAGACATATGCCATTGCGTTGTTGAGGGAGGAGATTTTTTTGGTACAGGTAGCAGTGGCTTGCCAACACATTGTAAAATACTTCATAAAGCAGAATGGTTTATAGAATAATTAAATTAAATGCTCTTATAAAAATGCAGAATTGCTGAAAAAAGATTTTTTATATAGTAAAATTAAAAATTCTAATTTAAAGTATAATTAGCTAGCAATATTTTTTGATCGTATTAGAACTATAAACAAAAAAATAAATCATTTATGTGAAACCGATGATTTTGAATTGTTTCCAGGAATAGCAGGTGTTATAAAAAAATAAATAATTCTGGCTATTTCACAGCAGTTGTTATAAATTAACCATTAATTGTATGAAACCTTACAGATTTTGGCAGTATTAAACAGATTAATAATAAAATTATAGAGGAAATTTTATATTGTTATAACGCAAGGAAAACAATCAAAATGAAAAAATTATTAACAAAAGAAGAGTTAATAGCGTTTGAAGAGGAAATTGCAGATTGTTTTAATAAAGCAATGATTAGGGCACCTATTCATCTTTATAATGGTAATGAAGATAATATGTTAGAAATTTTTCAATACATAAATGAAGATGATTGGGTTTTATGTTCATGGAGAAGTCATTACCAATGTTTGCTAAAAGGCGTACCAAGAGAACGACTAAAGAACGATATTCTGGCAGGGCGTTCAATTTCTCTTTGTTATAAGGACTATAAGATTATATCCTCTGCAATTGTCACGGGAGTACTACCAATTGCAACAGGGATTGCTTTGGATATAAAAAATAAAAATGAAAGTAACAAAGTGTTCTGTTTCATGGGAGATATGACTTCTGAGAGTGGCGTTGCGCATGAGTGTATCAAATATTGCTTTAATAAAAAACTACCTATTCGTTTTATTATAGAAGATAACAGTAAATCTGTTTGTACTATAACAAGGGAAACTTGGGGACTTAGCAAATTGACATATGAAGAGACAATAAATGAGTATATTACCTTTTACAAATATGATACGAGTAAGTATCCACATGCCGGGAGCGGTAAAAGAATTCAATTTTGAATTTTAAAAGTATAATATGAAATATTTTGACGAATTAAAAAAATCAATGGGATGGTTAGCGGAGAAACCAGAAACTATTTTTTTAGGACAGGCAGTTGAATATCCTGGTACCATGATGACAAATACATTGGCAGATGTTCCAAAAGTTAAATTACTTGAAATGCCGGTAGCTGAAGAAATGCAATTAGGAATTTCGATAGGATTGGCGCTTAATGGCACTATTCCTATAAGTATTTATCCAAGGTGGAACTTTTTATTGTTAGCAACCAATCAATTAGTTAATCATCTGGATAAAATGCCGTTATACTCAAATGGCGAATTTAAACCAAAAGTAATAATCAGAACCTCTATTGGTTCTGAAAGACCTCTTAATCCTCAAATTCAGCATACAGGAGATTATTCTGACGCATTTAAATTAATGCTTAAAATTGTAGAAGTAATAGTTTTAAATGAACCAGATCAAATATTTCCAGCATACCAGAAAGCTTATTTGCGTGATGATAGTCGCTCAACAATATTAGTAGAGTATGGAGACTATTACAATGAAAAATAGGAGATGAAAACTGAAAAATGGAGCAAAATATTAAGATATTAAAAGAAATATTAATTAAAGATGCTATGAAGGTTGCATCTTTTTTAGATTTTCAGGATTTAGCCAATAAAAGCATAATGATAACTGGAGCTAATGGGCTGATTGGTATTAATTTTTTTTTATCTTTAATTCAAATAGCAACTAACGTTTCTGGAATTAATGTTTATCCTGTAATTCATTCATCCCCTTCAGTATTTTTGTTGCCATTTTTGGATGTTAAGGGTGTTACATTTTTTAGAGGCGATTTAACTGACGAGCGCTTTATTGCAACACTACCTAATGCAGACATTATTATTCATACAGCAGGTTCTGGAATACCAAGTAATTTTTTAAATAATAAACTATCTTCGCTGAAAATTAATACTTTAACTACTTTAAAATTATTTGAAAAATTAAAAATAGGTGGTAGATTTTTATTTATCAGTAGTAGTGATTTATACAATGGGTTAGACGCAGTAGCATATTCTGAAGATCAAATTGGAAAAACTAATACAAATCATCCACGTGCGTGTTATATTGAAGGTAAAAGAACAGGTGAAACCATTTGTAATATATATCAAGAATTGGGTGTTAATGCTTATTCTGTCAGACTTTCATTAACCTATGGGCCAGGTTTATCTTTCTATGATAGCAGGGTTTTACCATCTTTTATTCGCAAGGCTTTAGATGGGAAGATTGATTTGCTGGATTCAGGTGAAGCTTCGAGAACATTTTGTTATATATCCGATGCCATAGAGTTGATGTGGTTTGTTCTATTGAATGGGAAGCATTCTCTATATAATATTGGTGGTACTGATAATATTAAAATCAGTGATTTAGCCAGTTTAATTGGAAAAATATTAAATGTTCCCATACACTATCCAACGATTAATTCTAGTATAGCTGGAGCACCTCAACATGCATATATTGATATTAATAGAGTTCTTATGGAATCAAAAAAAACCAAATTTATAGATTTGCAAGAAGGACTTATAAATACAATTAATTGGTTTAGACAGTTAAAAAACTTACAAGATTAAAATGAAAAAAGATTCGATAATATTTATTGCAGGACATAATGGACTTGTTGGATCTGCAATAATGAGAAAGTTAAAATCCGAAGGTTATGAAAGAATTATTTTTCGTCCTTCCGGCGAGTTAGATTTAAGAAGTCAAGAGAGTGTTGTATCTTTTTTTTCAAAAGAAAAGCCTGAATATATTTTTTTTGCTGCTGGTACAGTAGGTGGAATTATGGCTAACAAATCATATCCAGGTGATTTCATATACGATAATCTGATGATTATTTCAAACACTTTACAGGCTGCGAGAATTAACAAAGTAAAGAAATTTCTTTATCTAGGAAGCAGTTGTATTTATCCTAAAAATTCAATACAACCAATTAAAGAAGAATATTTATTAACCGGTGAGCTTGAAGAGACAAATAAACCTTATGCTTTAGCAAAAATAGCTGGTATAGAGATGTGTTATTCTTTTAATAAACAATTTGATATGAATAATATTTGTTTAATACCTACAAATATATTTGGTATTAATGATAATTATGATTTAACCAATTCTCATTTGGTTGCAGCATTAATCAGAAAATTTCATGAAGCTAAAATCAACAATTCGCCATACGTTGAATTATGGGGTACGGGCACACCTCAAAGGGAAATTCTGTGCTCGGATGAATTGGCCAATGCCTGTCTTTTTTTTATGCTTAATTATAATGGCAACGAAATTATTAATATTGGTGTAGGTAAAGACTATACAATCTCACAGATTGCGGAAATTATCAAAAATGTTACAAACTATAAAGGACAAATAAAATTCGATTCGTCTAAACCAGATGGAACAATAAAAAAGCAATTAGATGTTTCAAGGGCAAGTAATCTTGGATGGAGTTCAACTAGTGATTTGCAAACTGATTTAAGAAGAACTTATCTTGATTTTATTACAAATTATAACAAATATACAATTTAATAAAATGTGGAAATTACAAGAAAATATTTTAAAGTCAAAAGATAGGGAACACCTTGCTGATTTCATTAGAAATACAGAAAGATTTACACAATTTGAAAAAGTTAAAGAGTTTGAGCTGATTTGGTCTTTATGGCAAAATACTTCTTACTCTACCTATGTTAATTCCGGAAGTTCAGCAGATTTAATTATGCTTGATGCTGTTAAAGAATTTTATGATATTGATGATGGTGCTGAGGTTTTGGTTCCTGCAGTAACATGGGCCACAAATATTACTTCAGTTATTCAAACCAAAATGGTCCCTGTTTTTGTTGATATTAATTTAAACGACCTTTCTTTTAATTATGACAAGCTCGAAAAGTCAATTACTACTAAAACAAAAATTATTTTAGTAACCCATTTAATTGGAATTCCTGGTAATATTGATAGAATTAAAGAAATTGCCGAAAAATATGATTTAATTATTTTAGAAGATTGCTGTGAATCACATGGAGCAACGTATAAATCAGAAAAAGTTGGGAACTTTGGTGTTGCAAGTACTTTTAGTTTTTATTGGGGTCATCATATCACAACAGTTGAAGGGGGGATGATTTGTACAAAAATTGATAAATTGAATGATTTGTTTATATTAAAGCGTTCTCATGGCTTAGCACGAGAGTTGCATCCATCAAAACATCAGTATTATAAAGATAAATATCCAAATATTGATTTTAATTTTCTTTTTTTAACTTATGGGTACAATGTTAGAAATACCGAATTGCATGCAGTAATTGGTATTGAACAAATTAAGCATTTGGATCGATATATAAGTATAAGAAATAAAAATTATAAAAAATTTCTAAAATTAATTTCAAATATCGG
>VGAZ01000096.1 GCA_016870615.1 Actinomycetota bacterium
AATTATGGGGGTTGCAAAAAACCACACAAGCATAAGTATTGTAATAAGGTGCTGCAGGTCCCTGAAAAAAACATTGAGCGCCGATATCAGCATGGATATGCCTGATACAAATAAAACCTGCACCAGTATAACAACCGGCAGAAGGTAGAGATACATATAAAACTTATACCCGAATATCGAAAGCACTATAAAAAGCACAACAAGCTCAAGCAGGAAATTTATAAGGTTTGAAAGCACTATTGAAAGAGGTATTATTTCCTTGGGAAAATATATCTTTTTAACAAGGTTGGCATTTGATATTATGCTCCCCGAGCCGTAATTTACAGAGTTTGAAAAGAAATTATACGGCAGCAGCGCGCATAAAAGAAAAATTGCAAATTCCTGTATGCCCTGCCTAAGTATCATTGAAAATACAAAAGAGTATACAAGCATCATCAGCACAGGATTTAAAAGCGACCAGAAAAAGCCAAGAACTGAGCCCCTGTACTTGACTTTGAGCTCCTTCTTTGTAAGGGAAAATAAAAGTTCCCTGTATGCAATAAGTTTTTTAAAATTTGAAATCATAAAAAAATCCAGTGCAATAAATTAAATAGATTCAAAAATCTGGAATATTATAAAGATAAAAAACATTTTTTACTAATAATTCTTAGTGGCCCCTTTAGAAAAACCCTCTTAAATGCCAGGTAATTATTATTTATTTAAAGACTGCCAGAATTTTAAAAAATTTAATTAAAAAAATTTATCTTCTTAATATGCCCCTTTTCCAAATATAACTGTTGGTATTGTTCTTAATATTATCTTTATATCAAGCTCAATTGACCAGTTCTGGATATAATATAAATCAAGCCTTGCCATTTCTTCAAAAGAAAGTTCGCTTCTTCCGCTAATCTGCCAGAGACCTGTTATGCCCTGCTTGACATTCATTCTTTTTTTCTCCCATTCATCATATTTTTCAACCTCATCAGGCAATGGCGGCCTTGGGCCTACCAGGCTAAGTTCTCCTCTTAAAACATTGATTATCTGTGGCAGTTCATCAATTGAAAACCTTCTTATAAACCTGCCGACTCTTGTGATGCGAGGGTCTTTTTTTATTTTAAATAAAGGGCCGTCTGCTTCATTGTAAGCTTTAAGTTCTTCAATTTTCTTATCTGAGCCAATATGCATCGACCTGAATTTATACATATAAAATAGCCTGCAATCCTTTGTAAAACGCTCCTGCTTATAGAATACCGGACCTCTTGAGTCTAGTTTAATAGCTGCGCCAATAATCAGGTAAACTGGAATAAAAAAGATAAAAATAATTATTCCCAGCAAATAATCAATCAGGTTTTTTAAAAAAAGGTTAAAACCAAAAAACCCAATATTTGCTACCTGCATCAGGGGGACCCCGCCAATTTCACGAACGCTCAATCGCCTCATAGAGAATTCAAAAAAACCTGGGAAAATAAGTACTGTTACATCCAGGCCCTTAAGTTTTTCGAGTATCTCTAGAGTCTCGAAATATTTAAATTCCGGACCTGCAATAATAATCCTGTGGATATTATGGCCGGCAATCAGGCTTTTAATATCTTCGAGATAACCGACAATATTAAAACTGCTTGAATATTTGCCATATTTTTTTAGCCTTTCCCTTGTATCAATGTGGCCCAAAATAACATCACCCTCAGGTGAATATTTCATCAGGCTGTCCTCAATCCTCCTTGCATTTTCTCCAATCCCGATAATTACCGTCCTTGGTGATGCCTTAAAAGAACTTATTATTTTTTGTGTTATAAATTCTATTAAAAACCTTCCAGCTATAATAATTACCATGCTTAAGGCTGCAAGAAGCAGCAGCCATATCCTTGAAAATGTAAATGCTTCAAAAATATAACCGGTAAGCATTATCAATATGATATTTATAAAAATAACTTTTATGAGCCTTGAGTAGTATCCGGACCCCCTGTATATCCTATCCCTGTCATAAAGATTATATAAGGCAAAAACGACTATTGAAATTATAATGAAAACAATCGAATAGAAGATATAATTTTCCTCAACATAATACCTTTCATACAGCTCAGCAATTGTTCCAAATTTAAACCTTATAAAATAAGCTAGATAGTAAGAAATGGCAAGAAGCACGACATCTGAAAAAAGCAGGAAAATTCCGTAAATTACCTTCTGTGTTTTTTTCCTGAGTGATTTAAATGCTGCAATATTATCATCATAATTCCATATAATTGCAATATTTGAATACCCTTTTTGTTTCAAGAAATTTTTAGTCATGCGCCCAATGGCATATCTTGTAATATATAAAAAGGTTATACTAAAAATTAATAAAAAGAGGATCCAGCTTCTTGAGAAGAAAAATCCTTTATACAGCCTTCCTATTAAAAACACTGCCAGGATGCCAAAAATTGGCGGAATGAATATCTTTGGGTAATAAAAAGCATCCCTGTAAATACTAAAACTATATAATTTTAAGATAAAATAAATAAATATTATGCCTGTAAAAATAATAGCTGAATATATCATATAACTCTTATCAAGATTATATGACTGAACTGCAGGATTAAAAAAATTTGTATAAAATCTTAAGTAATATGCAAGAAAAAGACTTAAAGCAATAACTGCACTATCAGATAAAAATAGGATCACTCCATGCCAGATTGTTATACTTCTTTTTATCTTATTGATGCCTTTTTCAATAATTTTATTATCATTCAAATTCATATTCACCAATTCTTGCGCCCAATTCCCTTGTATCAAAATTTAATTTAAGATCTTTTGGAACCCAGCTCCTGTTAAGCACAATAGTTAATGTAAACCAATCTTCAGTAAAACCAGGAATATTTAATGCAACATTATACCATGAATTATTTTCAAGCTTTACTCTTTTGACAAGCATATTGTCTATGTAAAATTTTGCTATAAGCGGCTTGGGCAGATTAACATTTTCAACAAGTTCATAAGGGTATGCATCCTGTATGGGAATTGTAAGCATATTCCCATCTTTTTTAATTTTAGTTGAAGCATCAATAGAAATCCACCTAACATCCCTTCCTTCAAAACTTTTATAATCAAAAAATCCGTAAGTATTTTCAAATTGACACCTGTTTTGTTTTGCATGTATTGAAAGTCCTGTAAGAGAGCTTAGCATGAAGCTTGAGAAAAATAGAAAAAGCAAAACAGGGATTAATACTTTTTGCTGCCGTGTAAATGCTAATACGCCAGTTAGTTTGATAGGTTTATTTATTGTAATATTTTTTTTATTAAATACTGAAATATCAGTATCCAGGGGAATATTTGACTGCATTATTTTAACATATGAAAGTATGAGCCCTATTACAAGCCAAAATATAAGTTGTATGGAAGTAAAATTTGTATGGGGACCGAAAATAAGTGAAAAGATTGTAACAATGAAGGATACAAAAAGGCCAAATAAAAACCTGTCGTCTCTTTTTACTATGCCAATTTTTCTTTTGCAAACATAATATAAAGCAGTTTTTTTAATAATAAGAAAAAACATAAAAAGCATAGACATTAGTCCGGCAGCTCCAAGCTCAGCCAATACCTGAAGATAATAATTGCCTGCATAATCAACCTGGTAAATCCCCTGACTTTGATAATCCCCCGCGCCAAATCTTCTTAAATAATCAGGCAATTCAATGATATAAGATCCGGTCCCGACACCTGTCAATGGATAATCTTTTGCCATATTAACTGCCATGCCCCAATAAAAATGCCTGAAATTTGAGATTGATTTTAAACCTTCTGTAAAACCATATTCATTAAAATGATAAAAAAATGTATTTATTGAACCTGAAGTTCTTTTGAAAAGCTCTGACTGGTAAAAACTTTCTTTTATTTGGTTTTCAGTCAAAAAAACTGCAATCATTGAAATTAATATTAAAAATATCAGCGGCAGGATTATACAAAGATTTATTATTCTCTTTTTTTTATCTGTTGCAGATAAATATTTCAGATAATTGATAATGCCATAAAGGAGGAAAACAAACAAAGTGATGACTATGCCCAAAAGGGCAGTCCTTGAACCTGAAAAAAATGTCATTATTATAAAAAGAATAAAAAAAACAGAGAAAACAAGCCTGTAATACCATCTTTTTGAAAAAATAACCATTGAAAGAAATATGGGAAATATAATTACACAATACGCGCCAAGGGCATTCGGGTCAGAAAATGTTGAATTGATTCTCCCGGATTCAGCCCAGTAACTGAAACTTCCAAATGTAGGATTAAAATAATACTGGTAGATTGCATATATTGATGAAATTACGGTAGCAGAAATTAAAACAAATACTGCTATTATTATATCTTTCTTTTTATCAATTATATTAAAAAGCGCAAATAAAAAGAAAAAAGCAATTGCATAATTAAAAAAATATTTTATAACCCAAAAAAGCACACCGCTTGAGCCAACACCATTCAGATTTACTTTCAAATTATAATAATTATTTGTTATAAAGGGAAAAAAGTTTGCATAACGAAATAGCGTAACAGCAAGTGAAATGACAAGAATGCCCAGAAATACAAATGCCAAAGGGTATATTTCTTTATCATAATAATCCTGGCTTGATAAATTCAGTCTATTTTTAAAATCCTTATCGAAAAAACTTAGAAGAAAACCTAGGAAAAATCCAAAAAACATATAAATCGGAAAATCTATAGATCTTATTGCCATTATAGTAGTTACTGAATTCAGAAGCGGGATGAAAAAAATAAATATATAGAGCCCCAGCTTTGGTTTAAAAGCTGTAAATATGAAGATGAATAATACCAGCGCATTTAATAATATAAAAACTGCCAAATTACCATATTCTATAATCGAGTGGTACAGCAGAAAAACAAACCCAAAAAAAATAAATACAAGTATATTTCTTACATATATTTTTTTACTTATAAGCAATGAATAATTTCTCATTTTGCGCCAATCAAATTAATATAAAATCGCATAAGGTCGTTTATGTGACATTCTATACTGCTTCTATAACTTTTGAAGTTATTTTTTGCATTCCTGCCCATAAGTACTGCATATTGAGGGTCTTTTATTATTTTTTCCATAGCGCACACAAGTGAATCCTTGGAGCCTGTATTAAAAAAAATACCATCCTCATTATCCTTTATAAATTCCCTGAATGCGCCTGTATCAGCGACAATTGCAGCAATTCCCTGTTTTTTAGCTTCAAGAAGTGCAATACCTGCAGTTTCCATTACAAGCGATGGAAGTATTATTGCAATACTATTTTGAATAAATCTTATTTTATTTTCCTCTTCCTGCCATTTGAGGACTTTGACTTTATTTTCACCCAGTTTTTTTGAAATTGCCAGACAATGTTTATATAATTCTCCCTCACCTATTATTACTAATTTTGCATTAACTTCTTTTATGGCATCCAGCAAGAGTTCAATACCTTTTTCAGTAGAAAGCCTGCCAATAAATAAAAATGTAGGAATATTTTTATTATTAAATTTAAAGCCGAATTGCTGACCAACATCATTTTCGCTGCTTGAAACAACCGGATTATATATTATTTGTAATTTTGATTGTTTGGGTAAATAATTTTTAAAAAAATCTGACACAAAGACACTTACGGCTACATATCCCGATATCTTATTTCTTATTTTTAAAACATTTTTTGTATAGGAAAACCTTACCCACCTCCATAATTTTTGGGCATAGCTTCTCTTATCACAATTGGTAAAAAGACATTTGATATAAGTATTTGATTTATAATACTCGCATTGCCTGTGGTTCTTAAAATCATATAGCCCCATATTTGGACACAGCAGCCCAAAATCATGCAGTGTATAAACAACCGGAATTTTTTCTCTGGAACAATAATTTATCAAGGCCCATGAAAGTGCTTTCGATACTCCATGAACGTGGACAATATCCGGTCTCCAGTCATTAAATAAAGCTTTTAAATTATTTATAGCAGCTTTATTTTTTATACCTGATAATGCAGAGGAAATCTTGTTTTTATTTGACAATATATCCTGCTGGCCAAGACATATAATATTTTTTATTTTCGATTTTTTTAGAGAGTCGCAAACTGGACCGACTGCAGAGAAAAAAGTCACATCATTACCTGTCTCTGCAAGACCAATTGCACTTTCTATTGCAACTTTTCCTGCTCCTCCCTCAACAAATGCATAGTCGTTTATTACCATTATTTTCATGCTAAATGGACCAGCTTATGTAATTATTTTTCTTTGTTTTCAATATACCAGTCAATTGTTTTCTGCAAACCATCATCAAAGGTAACCGCTGCTTTAAATCCAAACTCCGCTTCCGCCTTTTTTGTATCCAGACATCTTCTGGGCTGGCCATCAGGCTTTGATTTATCCCATACAATTTCACCCTCATATTTAATAATATTTTTTATCTTGTATGCCAAATCCCGTATAGATATCTCAAATCCCGCACCAATATTTATCGGAGCAGATTTATCATATCTCTCTGTTGCCAAGACAATTCCTTCTGCGCAGTCCTCAACATAAAGGAATTCTCGTGTGGCTGCGCCAGTACCCCATACAATCACTTCTTTTTCACCACTTATTTTTGCTTCGTAGAATTTTTTTACAAGTGCCGGAATTACATGGGATGATTCAGGATTAAAATTATCTTCAGGGCCATAAAGATTTACAGGCAATAAAAAAATTGAATTAAATCCATATTGCTGTCTGTAAGCTTGTGACTGCACCAAAAGCATCTTCTTTGCAAGGCCATAAGGTGCGTTTGTCTCTTCCGGATATCCGTTCCATAAATCTTCTTCCTTAAATGGCACGGGTGTATATTTAGGATAAGCGCATATGGTCCCTATTGCTACAAATTTTTCTACACGGTTTTTTCTTGCCTCCTCCATCAAATGCACGCCCATTACCAGGTTATCATAAAAGAAGCTTCCGGGATTTTCCCTATTGGCGCCTATGCCGCCAACTACGGCTGCAAGATGGATGACTATGTCTGCTCTGGCATCTCTGTACATACTTTTTATATTGTCTATTTCTCTTAAGTCAT
>VGAZ01000097.1 GCA_016870615.1 Actinomycetota bacterium
AAAATATTTATGTTTATTATTTATCCAAAATCCTCTGTTTAATTTTAATTTCATTCTTTTTGGCAAATGCATTACCAGTTTTAAGTAAATTATCCCGGCACATATCTTATTTATACAATAAGGGATTCAAAAGCAAGTTCTTATGATAAATTATATACAAAAAAACTCAAAATTTCGATGAAATAGAGTTTTATTGTATATATTAAAAACCAATTGCATCAAAAATTTGAATAATCAAGCGGCAGATTTCCATAAAATCAATATCCTTCGCATAATCGAAGTCTGTTTGGTATTTTTTCCAAAATCCTTTCATTTGTTCGCTTTCTGCGATGTTGTTAAGCACAATTTTATAATTTGACATAACAGCAATGTTTTTGCGTCTGGACGCAGTTTCCACCAATGCGCTTTTTAATACCGACTTGTCACATTCAGGGTCTCTTAGCTGATACAGAATATAAATATCGTAAAAATCTCTAGGTCTTATATTTGCAATTCCACGGGTCACTACGGTTTCCAGCTTTTCGGCAAGCACAGTTTCCAGATTGTAAGCCATGATTTTGATCGTCCTGTCGTCAAATAGAAGTTTGAAGGAGTATTCTATTGCTCCGGGAGTTATTTTGTCTCCGGTCGTAACATCCACGGAAATGGGAACAGCCAATGGTGGATAAACAGCCTTCATCGCTACTCTGATTCCCGGATAATCGTCACCTTCCCGTATATCGGAAGTATTCAGCACTTCAAATTTGACATCATCCTCAATGAGAATGGCGCCTATTTCCTCAAAAATTCTTCTTACAGTATCATGGTTAACGTCAAAGCCTTTGATTGTGGTATCCAGATCCATCGTTGCCCTTGTATCCAGTCCGACAATGGCTGAAATTAAAAAGCCGCCTTTTAAGATCAGATTGGATTGATATTTGGATACGGAAATACGTTCCAATAGCCGTTCCAGCATGTAATTCTGCATGACAAGCTGGGCAGAAATGTTTTTTTTGGTAGCCATCTTTTTTATATATGCTTTTAATTGCATTGAATTGTTAGTTCTCATAGCAAAACCTCCATATAGTTCAGTATTTTAGGCTTTACACGCACCTTTTCGGCATAATCAAAAAGTTGCGTGATATTCTTTCCTGGCATTCTGGCATATTGCTTCATCGCCTGATTTACTATCTGGATGTCGCAGGTATTATTGCCCTTGATAATATCGCAAAGCGTTCTTTCCGCATCGTACAGATGGATTGAATTACCATAGGGCGAAACGCCACAGGTCAATCCGAGTTCGTACAAATCTTCAACGGATTTTTTGATTTTGACGTTTTCTCGTTTCAAGGAATGCACATGATACCCATAGGGAAATGTCATGGTGTATTTCATGGGTGTCCTGTCTGTCAGGCCGTGGATATACAAGGCCGTTTCATGGGAGAAAATACCTCTGTTGTATCTGTACTGCAATATATACATTTCATCTTCCCACATTTCCGGCTTGATGTAAATTCCCCGGCCAACTTTAATCAGGAGCCCCGTGTCCAACATTGTTTTCAAATAATGCCTGGGTATACTGGCCTTTGTAACCTGTGAGGCAGTAATTATTCCATTGTTTTGAGCTAGCATCTCTCTAATTTTTTCGATATGGTCCATCCTGGATCTCCTTTACATGTACAATAACACTCTATATTGTATCATATTAGAGTGTTATTGTACACATTGCAAAGAAATGCAACTACCTTTAGCTTTAAATTTAAATTTACCGGATTTTTTACAATCCAAAGGATTCAAGGCACTAAAAAGAAAAATTTCGGTGAAAATTTAAGTGGATTGTTAACAAGTTCTCATGAATTGTCTTAAGGCGCATTTTGCCCCCACCCAAAATGCGCAAGGGTCCGGGGGCCCAATTTAAATCTTTTAATATGTTCCTGCAACCTCTTTTATAAAAAGTATTATTTTAGATTTTTTAAATTTTTTCTTTTGCAGCCGTGTATGGTGTTGGGTAAAACAATTTCAATGGTTTGAAGTGAGTCAGAAGAGGGCAGCCATTTTTGTATGTATGTCAACTTTAACAAACAATGATCTTTATTTACTTATAAATAAATCCAAATAATTTTTATACCAGAATTGGCGACCATGTTCAATTTTTTTTATCTATCTGTTTTAATATTGCAAGTTCAACCATTTTTTTTGTAAGCTCATTTGCCTGGGAAAAACAATCTTATATAAATATTTAATCATATCATATAATAATGATTTCCTCGTTTAAGATTAACTCATTTTCCAAACATGGACCACCGGTTTTGCATCATCTGCAAAAAGTTCAAGAACATAAAGAAGGCCGTTTGTCCTGTCAAAAGTAATATCACCAATCCTAAACCTGCGCTGATCCCCTGTTCCCAGCATGTCTTCTTCTATACCAGATGGGTTAAGAAAAAGATAAGGGTCAATAGTAATAACTTCGTACGGCTGAGGTTCCCATGGCTGCACCTGGCCTGCAGCAACACGTGTTAGATCAGATGGATTATATAGAAGAAATTGAGCCGAAAATGAAGAACTCCACCAGCCGCGCTCGGAGGTATGATTAGCACATTCAATCAAATCTTCCTGTGGGCAGGGACTGCTGTCATATTGCCTGCAAACAGTAAACTGTCCAAGCATCTCCTCTTCAACACATGGTTTATGCGGATTTTCAGGATTTAAAAATCCATACCAGTATTTATCACCGGTTCCTTTAGTTCCAGCAAACAGCACTGCAGATTTACCTGATTTTGTTGTAATCCAGGCTGCTCCTTCCCATTCATCTGGATGCTGGTAATTAGTAAGGCAATTCTCGATATTTTCATTATTTAATGTATTTTCATAAAGTAATAGTGTTTTTTCTTTAAGACTGGCTCCATCTGTTGCTAATGAACCTTTCTCGTCAATCCAGGGACTATATGCAAAAAGTGCAGGGCCCATGCCTGACCATCCACCATCACGAAAACGCCCTGTTGCAAGATAAAAGCTGTCAAGATAATCATCAGCCCATGATATTGGGATATCTAAAAGGTAATTATTTACACTATAAAGTAGCTGGTTGCCAATATACCATGTACCCTGTAAATCAGGATTTGAAAGTTCCGGGCTAAAACTGGCATGAGAAGGAACCTGAGTATTTGGTTCTTCTTGAAAATGCTGGCCCCATGCAAGATGAATGCTTGCACCATTTTTAGGGTGTTCAAAATATTGCATTGCAGTTCTTGGTAATTCATTTAAAGCAGTATAAAAACCTTCTGCAATGTCTGAAAATTCCTGAATAAAACTTGAAATGTTAAGAGCGTCTATTGACTTGGTAATTATTGGAACAGGAATGGAAATCTCAGCAACTTTATTACCGTCAGTCAGTTCTCCATAGGGAAGCCTTGGGTGTCCCATTACAAAAAGAGAACCTGTAAAATCGTCATTTTCTCCATCGGGATCACCATTAGGATTAAAAGTAATTGCGCTCCCGCCATAAGCAAAAGTATCAGGACGCCCACCCTCTCCAGGAAGCCGGAAAGCACCAAGATATTCAATATCTTTGGCAGACAGTAAATCAACACCAGGGATATCTGCGCCTTTTGCTTCAGCATTTTGAAACATGGTATCATCAAGGCCAGCATTATTCTGCCGGGTTTCGTTTATTGCATCTTCTGGTTTTAGGATACAAGCATTACAAAGCAGGCCAGCAATAATTAAGATCATAAGAATGAAAGTAAAATATTTCATTATTATTCTACTCCCAATTAATTATTAATATTATTTTAAATGGGGTGATTATATTTAATTTATATGATTACAGGACTGATACATAAAATATCAAATTTATTTTAAAATCTCCTTAATAAGGATTTTATACAAATAAGACTCTTAATAAATCCAAAATATATGTATCCAGTTTATAGAATGTCTTCCAAATCCCCCAGGTATCAGTAAAATGCCCGATTTTTATAAATTAAAATGTATAGATTATAAATATTTATTTCTTTGATGTCTTTCTGCTAATAACCCGCCAGGGTAAAGTGCCACGAACTTCAGTGCTTGGGTATCTACATACAATATTTTATTTTTATGACTAAAAGATTATATTCAATCATGATATTATAAACAAATGAATAAAAAGGCAAATATAATCAATGGGCTTTCAACAGCTGCAATTGCTGTTTTTTTTACCCAGGTCCTGCATGAAGCTGTTCATTATATATCAGCACTAATTGCCGGGGCAGAGATAAGGGCTTTTAACTTATTTGCAGTTGATATAAAGCTTTTTAATGAACCAGGCTACTTGCTTCATGACATAGCGATTGAGTCCAGCGCTTCAATTGCAAATATTATAGTAGGGATTATAGCTTTAACCATTTTCCGCATTTTTAAAAAATCTTCTTCTGTTTCAAAACAGTTTTTTCTTCAAACAGCAGGATACAGTTTTTTAATGGGTTTTGGCTATTTTTTATTTGACGGGCTATTTTACAACCCTGAAGTTCCCGGAGACTGGAAATCAGTTATCAGGATGCTTGACGGAAGCATTTTTTTGAGGATCTCTTTGATTATAATAGGCACATGCGGAATGCTTTTTACATTCTTCTGGCTAGCAAAAAATATACTGGTTTTTGTAAAAAACAGAAATGACAGAAAGGAAAGATTTGATGCAGCATTTCCAGTTTTATTGCTGCCCTATATAGTTTTCGGCCTTTTGTACTTGTTTTTCTCAATATGGCACCCTCTTGGTTTTCCACAGGGTATTTTGATTGTTTTCTTTCAGTTTATCTTTGGTTTTTCAGGACTTCTCTGGGCCTTTTTTCTGTCCGTATTCTGGCTAAGCCCAAACCTGAAGGATAAACGTTATATAAGGCTTGATGAAAAGATCAGTATTTCATGGCTGGTACCTGCTCTTATACTTCTGGTGTTTCAGGCAGCTGTACTTCTTCCCACAATATTTTTTAATTAGAAAAATAGTATAACAAAAATCTTGTTATTAATTTATTTACCCGGTCTTATTAAGTTTATACTCCATGAACAACATTTAAATCCAGTTGCAGGCTGTCCAGGACTATGCCGGAAATATCATAAATAGTTACTGTAATGGTAACAGGCTGGGGTGCACCCGGTGCTCTCCACCTCATCATAACATTGTCTTTTGCAATAATATCTCCGGCGCTGACCGAAAAATCAACTCTTTTTATCAAATCAAGTGTACCATCCATGTAGGGCAAGACATCGTATTCAGTTAAAGTGTAATAATTATTATCAGCAATTCCTGAAACCGGGCTTACCCTTATATCAGCTATCCGCGGCATTATTATTGGGTCTAAGGGTTCCCCAAGTATTGAAGAAGGATTAATGTATACCCTGGTTTTTACATTTCCTTTACTCCCATTTTTTTTTGACATATTAAGCTCTACTGTGTACCAGCCTTCATTTGAAGGCGTGCTCCAGCTCATAAGATATGAATTGCTGTCAAAACTTCCGCCAGATACTTTCCAGCTGTATGTCTCTGTTCCATCAGGCAAATCAAGAAGGTCCGGATGACATGAATATATTCTGTCAGCAAGCAAAAAATCAACATTTTCAACTTTTCCTTTTATGTATTCACCAATAATTATGCCATATATTTTTATTTCTCCGGATGAGCTTGCATCTTTTTTTGAATCTCCTGATATATTGCTGTCGGCGCTTTTTGTATCTTGACCAGCATCTTTTCCTGTCTTTTTTTTACTATTGGCCCCGGCTTTTTCGTTATCTTCAGCAGAGTTTTCTTTTAAATCCGGGTTTTTGGCCAGGGAAAGGCCGCACATGTTGCAGACTGCTGCCGTTGAAAGAAGAACTATTATTGCCAGGATAGAAATAATTGTAAAGCATATACTTTTTTTCATTATACCTCCAGGTAAATAGCCGTATATTAATTATAAAAATAATTACAATATAATTAATTTTGTATTAATAATTATCGGCAAATAATTATCATACTTTAAGGATTTTTTTAAATGCTGTCCATGACGTAGATGCTGAACGGAATTTTCTTGAGCAAGCCGGCAGGTTGCTACTTTTTTGAAATATTAATTATTTTTAAAAATATTCAGGACCTTAGATTCTTGTAATAATTAATAAGCCCGTTGGTCGAGCTATCATGAGAGGATATGTTTTCATCGTTTTTAAGTTCAGGTAAAATTTTTACTGCAAGCTCCTTGCCAATCTCCACTCCCCATTGATCAAAACTGAAAATATTCCATATAATCCCCTGCACAAAGATTTTGTGTTCATACATTGCTATGAGGCTTCCCAGGGTACGGGGCGTAAGTTTCTTATATAGTATTGAATTTGAAGGCCGGTTGCCCTCAAAGACTTTAAATGCTGCAAGCTTTTTAATATCGTCAGTGTCAAAATTTGCTGCTTTTAGCTCATCTTTGACTTTTTCAATTGGTTTACCATTCATTAAAGCTTCAGGCTGGGCAAAATAATTTGCCAGGAGTATTTCATGATGACCAGGTAACGCATTATGGTTTTGGGCTGCTGCAAGGAAATCGCAGGGGACTATTTTTGTTCCCTGATGAATGAGCTGGTAAAAAGCATGCTGCCCATTTGTACCCGGCTCACCCCATATAACAGGGCCTGTCTGGTAGCCTGTTCTGCTTCCATCCCGCGCTGTATTTTTTCCATTGCTTTCCATGTCTGCCTGCTGAAGATATGCCGCAAATCGGTGAAGGTACTGATCATAAGGAAGTACCGCATGAGTGTGGAAACCAAAAAAATTATTATACCATATGCCAATGAGTGCAAGAATTACAGGGATATTTCTTGAAAAGGGTGCAGTCCTGAAATGCTTATCTAGCGCATGACCGCCTTCAAGCAGTTTTAAATAATTATCAAATCCAATACTGCATGCAATTGATAGCCCTATTGCTGACCATAAAGAATACCTTCCACCTACAAAATCCCAGAAAACAAACATATTTTCCTTATCAATACCGAATTCTTC
>VGAZ01000098.1 GCA_016870615.1 Actinomycetota bacterium
TCATTTTTGAATTCATCAGCTTCAAGGATATTTAAGCTTTTTAAAAACTGCAGCTCCTTGAAGTCCTTATTTGAAAACTTAATATCAAATAAATCCATCAGCTCATTTGCCGTATATGATTTGCCGGCATCTTTGCCCTTTGCATCATCGTGATTGCTAATGGGCTCAAGCTTATCCCAGACGCCCTTATCCACTATTTCATAACCTGTATTCTGCAGTATGTACTCAAGCGTAAATTCGTCAATTCTTGCGCCTGTTTTGTCAGCATATTTCTGCGGCCCGAACGCTTTTGAAATGCCTTTTTCCTCCGGGACAGAAAGAAAGAGCACCCCGTCAGTTTTTAGCTTCATGCCGACAATATTTAAAAGGTCATAGAAAAATTTGGGGGTTATAGAATAAAAAGCATTATTCATTATAACCGCATCAAACCTGGTCCTGGCTATTATTTTGGATTTTAAGTATCCAATACTGTCAAGCTCGCTTTTCTCCTGCTCTGCTTTTGTGTCCTCATCTGTTGTTTCTATGTAGAATATTTTACCGAATGATTTACCTTTTATAAGCTCCCTGTCCCTTAAAATATTTGCTGTAAAAACAAGTGTATTTGTTGAGCCGCTTAAGTTTTTATCCAGTATATTAATAATTTTGCTGTTCTGCAGCGCAATCATATCCATTATATTTTCTTTATCTGCAGAATACTGTGGCATACTGCAGTAATTAACAAGCGGTTTTGTTACATTTTCCCAGGCAAATCCGGGTATTATTCTTTCAATGTTTTTTATATAAATATCCCTTAAGCTCCTGTTGGTGCAAACACTTTCAATAACCCTTGCAAGCTGGTTTGTATTTTCGTATTTGACCACTTCACCGATGTTTTCTGCTTTAACCAGCCTGGCAATTGAATCCCCTGTTGTTGTAATAACAGGCACCTTTGCCCATATATAGTCCATAACGCGTGTCCTGTATGAAAACTCTGTTTCAATTTTTTCATGATGTATTGAAAGCCCTGCTGATGACTCAAGCAAAAAATTCTGCCTTAACTCATAAGGCACCCATTCATTAAAGAAAACAAGCCTGTCGTAAAGCTCAAGTTCCCTGGCAAAGTTTATTGCATCCACAGCTTTTTTCATTTCAGGCAGTTTGGGGTCAGGATGCTTAACTCCTACAAAAATAAGCTTAATATCCCTCCTGCTCCTGGATATTTCCCACATTGCCTTTACTGCAGTAATAGGGTCGAGCCAGTTCCATATTCCGCCTCCCCATAAAACTATCATGTCATCCTCCCTTATTGTGGGGAAAATTTTTCTTATTGACTCACCTGTATGTTTGGGAGGAACTGAAGGAATGCCAAAAGGCACAACATCGATAAGTTTCCTGAGCGCATTATCGCTGTCATAATTCAAAGGGTTTACTCTTCCCATTGCAGCAAGAAGGCCGAGCCAGTAGCTTCTCTGCTTTTCGCTTGCGCATATAAAAAAGTCACCTATCGATAGCTGGAACTTTATTATATCAATATTGCTCCTGTCTATTCTCAGCCTTTCAGCAAGATCATGATTCCTGTACATTTCAAGGCTCTCAAGATTAAAAGGGTTATAAAGATCAACAATTATTTTACCCTTGAAATGTTTAAGGAAAGGAAAGTAATAAAGTATATGGCCCTGTATCAGTATCATGTCTGAAAGCTCGGAAACCCTTTTTAAAACTTTATAATTTTCAGCATTATAAGCAAGTGTCTTAAAACCGCTAACTTCAATATCTATTTTATTCGGCGCAGCAAGAGTAACATCAACATATTTGCAAAGTTGCTTCGCAAATTCAAAAAACCTGATGCCGGGTCCGGCCATCTGTTTTCCAATAATATCATGGCTTATTATAAGAAGCCTTGTATTTCGCTTTTTAGTCTCTATCGCTTCATTTTCCATTATCATTACTTTATCCGCTCCTTTACTTGATTTTAAAAAATTATAAAAACAAAATGCCCTCTTATATAACTAATCATTCAAAGACATTTTAAAATTTGACAAAATTTTCCTGTTTTTTGCCCTGACTGCTAAATTATAAAGGAAAAATACAAAATTTAAAAAGTATGCTTTTAAAATCGGCCATTTCTGGTCAGCAGTGGCAGATGTTTTCAGCCATTTAATTTCAGCGGGGATAAATTTTTTAAAAAAATCTATAAAAGCAATATTTATTATTGCGCACCTTATCCTGTTTTTATGATAATGTTTGTAAAAACTGTTGCTGAATTTTTTAACCGATGCGCCTTCAAAATGCCTTGCAATTACGTCAGTGGCGATTTTGGGGAAAAGAGACGCTTTTTTAAGCTTCAAACAGAAATCAAGCTCTTCAAAATAAAGGGGCCTGTATCCGCAATCAAAGCCGCCAAGGCCTTTAAAGTATTCCATTTTCATGCCCAGCAAGGCTCCGCTGGCATAATCTACAACATAGGATTCTTTTGTATGGCACTGCCCGGGAGGATTTTTGCGGTGCAGGGTAACAAAATTATCCCCGAGCAACCCACCTGCATTCTGGATTTGTTTTCTATCATAATCATATATAATTCCTCCGACAGTTCCGGTATTGCAGGCGCCTGGACCTTTCTCATTTTGTTTTTGAAGGGCTCTTATGAGGTTTGACAGCGATGTCTTTTCAATTACTAGATCCGGGTTTATAAGAATAAGATATTCTATCCCTGATATATCCGCAATGGCAGTTTTATTGAGTAAATTAAATACAGAATAATTTACCCCTGCTGCAAAACCGATATTTTTTGAAAGCTTAATAAGCCTGAAATTGCTATCATCAAGGCTGCAGCTGCCGTTGCCTGTTTTTAGCTCCTGTATTTTTTTAACGGTGCCGTCTGTACTGTTATTGTCAATTACTGCCAAAAACCATTTTTTATAGTCAGAATCACATATGGATCTTATACAATTTTCAATGAAATCTGAGCTGTTGTAAGTGACAATTACAATAAAGGTCTCTGCTTTTATTGCCATATTTTTATTTCTTCCTGAATATTTTTGCAGCCGCTTTAAGATAAGCATAAAGCCTGAATGCCGGACTCTTATGGACCTGCATGCTGAGCTCGGAAATCTTTAAATCCCTTTGCCTTATCATCTCATTCTGTCTTGCTGATATTGACTGCAGGTTTTTAAGCGCTTCCTCCCTGTCAAAAAAGATCTTTCTTTCCTTCCTGTAGTCAGGCGCAAAAAACGGCATGCCTGCCCACTCTGCAAGCGCTTTTGTGGTTGCTTCAAAACTGAAATGCTCAAACCCGTACTTCTTTGCGGCCTCTGCCCTGCTTGCAGCTTCATCCCTGTTTTTGGCAAGGTAAAGTATTTTGCCTGCAAGGTCCTGGACATCCTGCGGTTTAAAAGTATAGCCGATTTTTTCCCTTTCTATTATTTCTGTCAGCTCGCAAACATTCGATGATAATACTGTAAGGCCTGCCCGCATCCAGTCAAGTATCCTGTTTTTGCTTCCCAGCCTGACTTCATATATGTCTTTATCGATATTTATGCCTGCATCAGCTTCAAAATAATAATTGGGCACATCCTCGCCTGCTATCCAGCCCCGCATTATAAAATTATTCCTAAAACCTGAATTTTCTATCATTGAAAGAAAACGGGGATAAGTCTTTGTATCCTGTTCAGGTATTTCACCGCCTGTCGATACAAATTTAATATATGGATTTGTTTTCATTGCCTTCTCAAGGCCCTTAAAAAGAGTATCCACATCGGTCCAGGTATTATATCCGCCTGTCCAGAGAATGACAAAGTCCTCTTTATCAACACCGCCTGCGCCCCTGATGACATTTTTTGTATGTATAAATTCCTCAGGCGGCATGCCGCAGGCTATAGTGTGCGCAAACTCATAACCAGAGGTGTACTTGTTAAGCCTTCCTGCTGCTCCAAGCTCACCTGCAAGGGCATATTTCTGCCTGTCTGAAACGCATGAAAAAATGTCAGCGGTTGTAATTATATTGTATTCACTGTTCCAGTAGTGAAAAAGACAGCCATCATCATCATCTGCAAAGGCTCTTGCCTGGGCCTCTGCCATCACATGCCCGAAAAGATCGGCCCATAAAGGCATGCGTGCAGAACCTGCCTGGTTTTCGTTTTCAAGATATGATGCAAGCCTGGAAGCAATATATGAAGGATAAAAGCTGCATCCGATAATACAGTCAGGCTCAAAATCCGTATAAAGTTTTTTAATAAGCTCTATATTTTCAAAATCATCAGCGGTAAGTATATTGTAATCAAAATTGCATGGTAAATTTGTTTTACCGGATTGCCGGGCAGTGCCGTTTTTGCTGTCTTTAACTTCAAAATCCTTCTGGAAGATTGAGGCAAAATCATTTGCGTATGCAGAAGGTATGGCATAATTGCAAACGCAAACCTGGTGGCCCCCGGACAAAAGCGGCTTTAAAAACTGCCATGTCCTTATGCCGGTGCCATAGACTTTGGTATCATTCTCAAACGGCATAGGGCTCATACCCATTAAAAATATTTTTTTCTTTCTATGAACCAAAAGACATAGCTCTTTCTTTAATATATCCTGTAAGGTTTAAAATGATAAAAACCAGTCCAGCTTGAAATATTTTTATTATATATTCAGATAAATAATAAAACAATAAAGGCTTAAGCGGGTATTCTTGCTTTATCTTGAGGGCAGGGCAGAGCCCCAAAAACTGGGCGGTCTTTTTTTAGCAGGAAAAAGCTGCAAAAATTACTGGATTCTATCTTCCAGGTACATTTTCACCTGTTTCGAAATAAGTTCCAGGCCCTTTGCAGACGGATGCAATCCGTCTGCCTGTATAAAGGGTTTTAAGTCTTTGCATATCGGGAAAACTTCATATAAATTAATATAATCAATTCCTTCCTGCTCTGCAATTTGCTTTACCGCATTATTATAAACTGCATATGTTTCTCTTTGCATCTTAAAAAAACTGTCATCCTGGCCCGGGGGAAAATCCTGTGTTACAGGCGAAATGCCCAGTAATAAAAGATTTATATCTTTTTGTTTCAGGATTTTTATAATCTCAATATAAGTATTCCTGAAATTATCTATTTGCACCTGCGGCGCATAAAAGGAATTGTTATACACATAAGATATTTCACCTTTTCGTGTATTTCCTGGATTCTTTTTTTGAAGCTTGCCGTCATTTAGGCCAAAATTCAATATTACATAATCAGGCTCAAATTTTAAAATATCGCGCTTTAGCCTGCTGTATGCTTTTATAACTGTGTTTGCCCCAATGCCGCTGTTTATGACTTTTACTGCACTGTGATTATTCATTAAATCCTTTTCCAGGAGGCTGGGGTAAGAAAAATTATAAGTAACGTTCCACCCAAATGTGACTGAATCGCCAAAACATATTATAACCGGATTGTATTTTTTTAAGCCATCCGGTTTTATAAACCTTGATTCTATCCTTAGCCCGGGGTAATTAAATGGGATAGCTGATGATATTTCCCCAACTTTTTTGTAAACGCTCTCACATGCAAACAGGGCTGCTGCTGTTATACAGAAAATCGTGAGAAATAGATATTTAAGCAAATCATGTATTTTTAATTTTTTCATCCGCATGCATTTTTTGCTACCGTACAGAAGTTAATAATTCTACCGGGTTTGCTTTGAATTTTGTTTTATTATATATTTACATAAATATAAAAACAATGAAACACCAGGAAACCCTGATATGAAAACAATGACAATTATACTTATTGTATTATTTGCTCTTATAATTATTTTTTTCGGGGCGCTGTTTATTAACAATGCCATAGCAAATAGAAAGACTCCTGTCGACACTACCGAAACCGCCTCTATAGCGACCACCGGGGCTCCTGAAACAACTGATACTGATAGCACCACTGCTACAATTCCTGAAACAGAACTTGATGAGCACATAACAGATATAGAGATTTATCTTGATGGAGATAAAGAAAACGGAATATTTTTAGGCAATGCCGCATACAGGCTTGCTTCAGGGGATGCGGCTCTTGTATATGGGCCGGATTTTAATGATTTTGGTTTTGAGCTTGCATTTGACCTTAAAAATTACACTCTTGAACCCGGCACTGCACACAGCGTTTATATTTATTCATTTATACCTGCTTATGGCTGGGAGCTTACAAAAAAAGAATTTACAATGCCTGGCGATCCGCCAGTCTCTGATGCTATAAGAATGTCTATTGACAACCCCAGGGCAGACGAAATGCTGCCGGCTGACTCTGCTTCGCAGATAAGGGTTTCGGGCTGGGCCGCAGATTTCAGGGTAAGCGACAGCCCCGGCATTGATAAAATAGAGGTCTATCTTGACGGACCTGCAGGTTTCGGCAAATTCCTTGGGCAGGCAGAATCAGGCATTGAGAGAACAGATGTTGGCAATGCATTCGGGAACCCGAATTATAATAACAGCGGATATAGCCTGGTCTTTGACGGCAGCAACCTGGTACCTGGCGAAAACTATAATATTTATGTATATGCTTATTCCCGTACCGGTGAATTTAATTACCTGGTTAGCAACATCAGCATACAGGGTGAGCGGCCTGAAAATAATACTATTATAAAATCTGATTTCGATATAAAAAATAATGAGTTTATAATATCCGGATGGGCCATAAACAAAAATTTCATAACACGTGGCGTTCCGAGGGCGCTTGATATAGATTACTCTTTAAAAAAGATAGTTTTTGTATCAAGCATTGCAGGCAAAGAGGATATATGGAGCATGAACATTGACGGAACCGATCTTACACAGTTAACTGACGGGCCGGGCAGGGAAATGTATCCTTCGATCTCGCCCGATGATAAAAAAATCGCCTACTCTGCAGATATTGACGGCTACTGGCAGATTTTTACTATGAACTGGGACGGCTCCGGTAAAAAACAGATAACAAACCGGCCATACAGGCATGGCTATCATGCCTGGTCTTT
>VGAZ01000099.1 GCA_016870615.1 Actinomycetota bacterium
TTTATTTTTAATGTTAATATTTATGGTACTGCTGTAGAACATGCCGGTGGCATGTTCTAAGGGATTCGCTCTTTTTTATTGGCGAGATAGCTCAGTTGGTAGAGCAGTGGACTGAAAATCCATGTGTCCGCAGTTCAATTCTGCGTCTCGCCACCATTTTATCCATTTAAATTAAAATCATGGATATATATCAAATACTTACTTTTATTTTTTCTTTTGTAATCATTTTCCTTATAATACTGGCAATAGCCTTAAATAAAACTTCCAGGTCCCGCATTAAAAGCCTTGAAGACAATATTAATATCCTCAACATATCTTTCAAAGAGCTTGAGAATAAAGAAAAAAATGCCTTAAAACTCCTTGAAATCATTATAGATAAAATACCTTACGGAATAATTCTTCTTGACCGCCAATCAAAAATATTTAAATTAAATGAGAGCACTGCCTCTATGTTTTATCTTGATAGAAATAAAGTAACAGGCTCAAAAACAATATTTGTTTTTAATAATAAAAACCTTGAGGACCTTATTTCTGATGCTTTAGCCAATAATTTAGCCAGGAGAAAAGAAATAATTTTTTATGGCGAAGAAGACAAAAATATTGAAGTGGAGGCAGTGCCTGTTGATTTTTACAACTGCTCCATGCTTCTTCTTTTAAGGAATATAACGCAGGAAACAGAATTTTCCAGGCTCAGGAGCCAGTTTGTTGCAAATGTTTCACATGAGATGCGCACCCCGCTTACATCAATAAAGGGTTATCTTGAAACAATTACCGAAAATGTTTTTGAAGACAGGGCTCTTTTAAAAAAATATCTTTCAAAAACACTTGAAGAAGTGGAAAGGCTTTACATACTTATTGAGGACTTGCTTAATCTGTCAAGCATAGAACATAAAAGGAACGTGCTTATAGGACAGAGAATTAATGTCATCCCGGTTATTAGTGATACAATAAGCTCGCTTGATTTTCTTGCAGAGAAAAATGATATTAATATTTCTTTTATTCATTCGCACGCTATTATAGAGATGTTTACCGATGAAGAGCTCTTCAGGCAGCTTGTAAGGAATATGATTGAAAATTCAATATTTCATGGCGGTAAAGGAATTGAGCTGAAAATAAGCATTGAAAAAAATGATTCAAATATAATTTTAACATTTAAAGATAATGGCGCAGGAATCGAGAAAAAGGACATACCATATGTTTTCCAGAGATTTTACAGGGGAAAAAACAATTATGCGCCAGGAAAGACAGGTTCCGGGCTTGGCCTTTCAATAGTTAAACATATAACGGAACTGCACAGGGGCACTGTTGAGATAAGCAGCATACCTGGAAAGGAAACAATATTTAAGTTTATTTTTCCTTTATAATATAATGCCGCTGCTTTTTAAAAATATGACTGGAGAAAAAGATGTCAAAATTAGTGTATACAGTTGATGATGAAGAAAACATCCTTGAAATTATTAATTTTAACCTTGAAAAAAACGGGTATGAAACAAAAGGATTTACTGAAGGCAAAAAGTTTTTAAAAGAATTTGCGCATAAAAAGCCCGATCTTGTAATTCTTGATCTCATGCTTCCGGATATGGACGGGTACGAAATATGCAAAGAAATAAAAAATAAAAACAGTGACATGCCCGTTATAATACTGAGCGCAAAAGGGGAGGAGCTTGATAAAGTCCTTGGCCTTGAGCTTGGCGCAGATGATTATATGGTAAAGCCCTTTGGCGTAAGGGAGCTTACTGCAAGGGTAAAAAATATAATTAAGAGATTTGAGTCAATAAAGTCAGAGATAAGCTCAATGCCCCTTAAAAAAACTTATTATTTTAATGACATAAGGCTTGATGTAGATGAAACCAGGCATGAGCTTTCGCTTGGCGGCAGCACTGTGGGCCTTAATCCAAAAGAATACAAAACCCTTACAATACTTCTTAAAAATATAAACAATATGACCCCAAGAAATGAACTTATCAGGCTTGTTTGGGGCGAAGACTATTATGGGGACACAAGGACACTGGATGTACATATAAGGCGCATAAGGGAAAAGATGTCTTTTAAAGATTTTGGAAAAAAATATATCAGGACTATTCATGGCATAGGCTATAAAATAATTGAAAAGAATTAATTATTTATAATTGTATTTGTCTTTTTCCTGGCAAGCAGTTCACAGTAAAAAACATTTCAAATCATACTGATGCATTAAAAGCTATAATTTTTTAAACTGCATAAAACATCTCAAAATTTAATTTTTTTTTAACATTTTTTTAATTATTTCTTAACATTTTTTTCCCCTGTTTTGATAAACTACTATGCGTTTTAACTGAGATAAAACATTTTTTTCTCAGAAATAATAATAATAAATTACTAAATACTTTTGAAAGGAGTATGCAATTGAGTAATTTAAAAGGCAAAAACACATGGATAATTGCAGGAGTAATAATAGTTGTTTTCCTGCTTGCATCAACAACAGTATTTGGGTGTAAAACCCAGACAGCCCCTGAAACAACAGCGGCTGCAGAAACTAAAGCCCCTGAAACAACAGCAGCGCCTGCAGCAGAACCTGAAGTAAAATTTGAAACAACAGATCTATTTATTGTAGGATCGGATACATTACTAGAGGTTTCACAGGCTCTTGTTGAAGAGTTTTTATCGCTTTATCCTGGCCAGAATCTAAATGTGCCCATTACAGGTGGGGGTTCAGGTACAGGCATAGCAGGGCTTCTTGACGGCACTGCCAATCTTGCAAACTCATCAAGGTCAATCAAGGATTCAGAGATCGAGGCCGGAAAAGAGAGTGGGCTGGAAATAGCAGAAGTGGTAATAGCATATGATGGTCTTTGTGTTATTGTAAATAAGGACAATCCAGTTGAAGAATTAACTATTGAGCAAATTTCACAGCTTTTTACGGGCGAAATAAGCAACTGGAAAGAAATTGGCGGAAATGACGCAGCTATAGTAATAGCTTCGAGGGATTCAAGCTCAGGAACATTTGTATTCTTCAGGGAATTTGTTGTACAGCTTGATGGTAAGGCAAAAGACAATGATTACAGTGAAAACTCATTGTTTTTAGCTTCTACTTCTGCAGTGAGGGGAGAAGTTGAAAGCAATGCCAATGCAATAGGTTATATTGGCCTTGGCTATCTTGATGATTCAGTTAAAGCTATAAAAGTAAAAGCTGATGATGGTTCTGCAGGCGTTCCTCCTTCAGTAGAAAATGTAAAAAATGGAACATATGGTGTAGCCAGGCCATTATTTATTTATACACCCGGTCCGGTAAATGCATTAACAGACATAGCCCAGGCATACCTGGCGTTTGTTTTAAGTGATGCAGGCCAGGCAATAGTTGCAGATATCGGATTTGTAACAGTAAATTAATAATAAATATAAAAATATATTTATTTAATTGCCTAAATTTGATTTTAAATAATTACAAGGGTTATGGCGCTAAACTACATAACCCTTGTATAAATTAAGAAAATACTTTATATGGTTTTATCCGGGAGAACTTTTACTACATCTTGGAATAATTAAAAAAATAAAGATAATAATAAATTAATATAGTAAAATAGCTATGAATTTAATAAGATTATAAACAAATGGCCAATCAAAAGTCCTTATTCAGAAAAATTAAAAACTTTTTAATCGCTAGATTTATTTTTTTTAATGGCATCCTTTCCATAATAATACTTGGCTTAATACTTGCTTTCCTGTTATATAATTCCCTGAGGTTTTTATCAACTTATCCAATACTTGATTTTTTAACAGGGACAAAATGGTCGCCAACGATGGAACCGCCAAGTTTTGGGATTGTGCCTCTTTTATACGGGTCGGCTATCATAGCCTTTGGGGCTATAATAATTGCGGTTCCGCTGGGGCTGGGTGCAGCAATTTATATTGGAGAACTGGCCCCAAGGTCCATACGGGAGATACTAAAACCTATTATTGAAATCCTTGCAACCATACCGTCTGTGGTAATAGGCTTTATAGGTATTATGGTACTTGCGCCTTTTATAAGGGATTTATTTAAATTAAGCACTGGGCTTACTGCGCTTGCAGGCTCTATTATGCTGGCTTTTATGGCTCTTCCAACCATAATCTCAATATCAGAAGATGCAATCAATGCTGTTCCAAACAAATTCAGGTCTGCCTCACTTGCTCTTGGTGCAACAAAATGGGAGTGCACTTATAAAACTGTTGTACCTGTTGCAAAATCAGGGATGTTTGCTTCAGTTATGCTGGGGCTTGGCAGGATTGTCGGCGAAACTATGACTGTGCTTATGATTACTGGAAATTCACCAAGGATAGCTTTTTCATGGCTTCAGCCGGCAAGGACCATAACTGCTACCATTGCTTCAGAAATGGGCCAGACAGCAAGGGGAGGCATGCATTATTCAGCACTTTTTGCAATTGGGCTTGTTTTGTTTGTTATAACTTTTTTAATAAACTTCATTGCAGAAGGATTTACCAGGAGAATCAAGGATATGTAGGGGTTGCCCATAATGAAAGATGATATTTATCCAAAAAAGACAATAACTATGAGGCATAAAAACTTTCAGCAGAAGTTTTTTTATATATTTCTGCTCATAATAACACTTATAGTTATTGCATTTGTACTCGGCATAATAATGTATCTTATCATTAAAGGTGCTGGTGCAATAACATGGGAATTCTTATCACAAAAACCAAGCGCAGGTATGCGGGAGGGTGGTATATTTCCCGCAATACTTGGCACTATTTATCTTATAATAGGAACAATTATAATATCCCTGCCAATTGGAGTATTCTCTGCCATTTATTTGAATGAATATGCAAAGCAAAATAAGCTTACAAATATTGTTAAAATGTCAATTGTAAATATGGCTGGAGTTCCTTCAGTTGTATACGGGCTTTTTGGGCTTGGCTTTTTTGTACTTTTTTTAAAATTCGGACGCTCAATAATTGCAGGCTCGCTTACCCTTGCGCTTCTTATACTGCCGGTTATTATTACTGCAACGGAGGAAGCCTTAAGGGCCGTGCCGAATGCATACAGACATGCATCGCTGGCATTAGGGGCAACCAAGTGGCAAACAATTGTAAAAGTTACACTGCCACAGGCAATACCCGGCATTATTACAGGGACTGTACTTGGGGTTGGCAGGGCAGCAGGGGAGACTGCTCCCATATTATTTACTGCTGCAGCATTTTTCCAGCCTAATTTGCCCAATTCCATCTTTGACCAGGTTATGGCGCTACCTTATCATTTATTTGTATTGGTAGCGCAGGTTTCGGATGCACCTGATGATAAAAAGTGGGGTACTGCGCTGGTGCTGCTTATAATAGTCCTTTTCTTTTCAGTAATTGGCACTGGCTTAAGGACAAGGGCAAGGCTTAAAAGGCAGAGCGGGCATGATGTTTAGCTTTTTTTATGGTATATTTAATTAAATATTTCAAATTGGGGAAAAAATGAGAAAAACATTTCATGAAAAGCTGGATGAAGTCACTGAAAACCTTATAGAAATGGGCAGTCTTGTACAGGATACAGTAAGGGACGCAATTAATTGTCTTACAAATGCTGACATTGAACTTGCCCAGAAAGTAATAGACGGTGATTCAAAAATTGATGATTACGATATAATGATTGAAGAAAAATGCATGTACATACAGGCTGAGCATCAACCGGTTGCAAGGGATTTAAGGCTTATACACAGTATATATATAATTGTTATATATGTGGAAAGAATCGGGGATATTAGCGTTAGCATAGCAAGACTTGCAAAAAGGCTTCATAAGGATAATAAAGTATTAATGAATAAGCATGTTTTGAGCATACTTATTGAAATGGGCAATATAGTGATGCAAATACTTGATAAAGCTCTCAAGACATTCAAAAACAGGGATGCAAAACTTGCACAAAAGCTTGACCATATTGATGACGGCATAGACCAGCTGCAGAAAACCCTTTATAAAGAATTATACAGCACAGCATCAGAGGATGAGAACTATATAAAGTTTGTCACAAATGTTTCCCTTGCAAGCAGGTACCTGGAAAGAATTGGGGATAATTCTGTAAATATTGGTGACAGGGTTGTCTATTATCTTACCGGGGACTTCAGGGCAATACACAGTGATTTATAATCAGGCCAGGGTTTGTATTTAATTTAAACGAAGCCTTTATTTTTTGTTTACTTCATTATAAACTAAATTTAACTCTTTCGTGTCAGGGCCATATAAGTAAATCAATATATTTCTATATACAATATATTGATAGACTTATTTTTTTAAGGTATAATAAAAACTAAATAATAATGTTTCTGTATTTGCAATATATTTAAAAAAGAATAAGGAGGCAAAATGTTAAAAGATAGCAGTTCAAAAACGCTGGAAAACTTAAAGGAAGCTTTTGCAGGTGAATCACAGGCAAACAGGAAATATCTTGCGTTTGCAAAAAAAGCTGACGAAGAAGGTTACGGCCAGGCAGCAAAACTTTTCAGGGCAGCAGCAGATGCTGAAACAGTACACGCACATGCTCAT
>VGAZ01000100.1 GCA_016870615.1 Actinomycetota bacterium
TAAGGTTATAAGAAAGATTCTTGACTGGCTGGGTATAGATGAATTTAGACGGGACAGGCCTCCGCCAAAAAGATTTCAAGCTGCAGATTTATTTGATGACTTCTCACAAGATGATTATATAAATTGCAATTATTCGGATTTTTAAAAGGGGAGTTAAGGCTTCTTATATAAGGCCCTGGTCCAAAACAGTCTGGCATGCTTGCAGATTTACATAAATTACATTTCCGGAAGTCACATCTTGCCTGATTTTATTTCCTACACCTTCTTTTTTATAAAAAATCTATCTATTTGGTTAAACAATCACTAAATGAGGCAGAAATCCCGGCGGTAATTGCATTTTATGCCTGGGGGAACCGGAAGCAAGTTCTTATAAATAAAATCTTGGAATATATGCAAAAGCTTTGGAGAACAGGGGAATATTTTACGAAATTTCAGGAGGTCTCACTTTTAATGAGTCATCTGAACTTGCTGAAATTCTAAAACTATTTAAAGCAGTTGAGGATGACAGGGATCCCGTAGCTTTGATAGCTGCTCTCAGGGGCCTCTTCTTTGGAATAAGCGACAAGGCTCTTTATAATTTTAAAAAAGCGGGCGGAGTTTTTTCATATTTCAGAGAGCCTCCAGCAGGTTTTCCTGAATTTGAAGATGCTTTTAAAAGGCTTAAAAGCTTCAGGGAAATCATTGAAAAACACAGCGCCTGCACTGCTGCAGAAATCATTATTGAAAGATCAGCAATAATACCTTTCGCTTTATCAGAAGAAGAAGGTCTGACCAGGGCAGGCAATATTTTTAAAGCAAAAGAGCTGCTGAAGGATTTTAAAATCAACGAAGCTGAAACTTTCTATGAGCTTGTTAAAAAATTTGAAAAACTATTAAAGGATAAAGAGATAGAGTCAATGAGCCTTTCCGTCAATAATAAAAACGCAGTTCGTATTATGAATCTTCATAAGGCAAAAGGTCTTGAGGCCCCGGTAGTCATACTTGCCGATCCACTTGGAGAAACAAAAGAGAGAGAACCCCTATTTCATATAAACAGGACCGAGGGAAGCAAATCAAAAGGGTATTTTAGCATAACAAGAAATACTTCAGATTTTACAAGTGAAATGATTGCCCTTCCTCCCCGATGGGATGATAAAAAAGAGGAGGAAAAGAGATATCTTGATGCTGAAAGCAGAAGGCTTGATTATGTTGCGGTGACCAGAGCAAAAAATATTTTAATTGTAAGCACCTACGAGGATTCCAAAAGACCTAAAGCATGGAGCATTCTTTATGATTTTCTTAAAACTGCTCCCAAACTAAATAACGAGTCTCTTCAATGTATAAATGAAAGGGAAAAAGTATATATAGAAGATTCTGAGTATAAAAACGAAATGGAAAAAATAAACAGAAACATTGAAAATCTTAATGAGCCTTCCTATGAGAGAACTTCAGTTACTTCAGAAGTTAAAGACACTCTTGTTATAGCAAAGCCGGCAGGACAAGGCGCAAAGTTTGGAAGTATTGCGCATAAAGTAGTAGAGCATATATGCAAAGGAAGTGAGGGCGGAATTAATTTTAAAATAAAAAAATGGGCAGAAGCTGAAGGACTTGACGGGAAAGCAGTAGAAGCTCTTAAAGGTATTGCAGATAGTTTTATGAAAAGCATCCTCTTTGAAAGAGTAAAAAAATCAGATGAAAAATATTTTGAGCTGACTTTTGCAAATAAGACAGAAAACGGAATTATTCTGGGAGTAATAGATCTTGTGTTTAAAGAAGGTAAAAACTGGGTTATAGTTGATTACAAAACTGATGATTATGAAGCTATGCCTGAGAGAAAAAAATCATATGGAAAACAGCTTGCCGCTTACTGCGCTTATTGGGGAAGCCTGACAGGAGCTAAAATCTCGGAGACATTTCTTTACAGACTTATATAAAAGACCGCAGACAAGGGGACAGGGACTTGTCTGAAAATAAAACTATTTGCTTAAGAAAATACACAACAGACAAATCCCTGTCCCCTTGTCTGCCCGTGTCTGAACTTGGATGTTGATAGCTTTCTTTTAATCCTATAAACTATTAAAAAAAGTGAATTTGGAAAGGAATTAATGAAAGAAAATTTTGAAAAAGTCTCAGTACTTGATAATTTTTATCAGACCAGTTTTTATTTCCCTATGCCTGTAGTGCTTGTTACTACATTATCAGAAAATGGAACTACCAATATAGGGTCTTACTCCCTATGTTTCCCTTTTGGGATTGCCGGGCGCCACGCCATGATGCTTATTTCAAGATCTGATAGCAATACTGCAGTAAATATAAGAAGGAGTAAGTTTGCTGCTCTAAACTTCATAACAAGTAGAAAAGATTATCTTGCAAATGCTGTAAGGCTTGGATATCCGGGACAGACCACTGAGGAAAAATTAAAAGACAGCATTTTTACTTTGTTGCCTTCAATGAGAGACAACAAAGAAAATGAAGCAAAGTATCCTGAAATAATAAAAGAAGCTGTAGAGGTAATGGAATGTACATGGGAGGATGATAATAGCGTATTCTCTTACAAGGAAAGCCCTGATGAAAGTCATTTTCTTTTAAATATAGACAATATATTCATGAAGGAAAGCTGGCAGAAGGCACTTGTTCAAGGAAACGGTAGATTTCCTTCCCTTCCCATAGATTACGGTTACAGAGATAGCAAATATTTCTGGTTTGCCTTACACGGGCGCCCATACAAAGAACCGATTCCGTCAGATAAGTCAATTGATGTAAACACAATAATATACCAGGTGCAGAGGATGCCCTATGATCTTAAGTGGGAAGACAAAGCGTATGAAAAGCTGGTAAAGATCCCAAGAATATTTTTAAAGAGAGTTCTTGAAGCCATAAGTAAAAGAGCGCTGGAAGAAGGGGTAAAAATAATCACTCCTGAACTGCTGGATGAATACAACAAAAAAAAGAGATGACTTATGACTTAGGCAAGAGCAGACAAAGGGACAGGGACTTGTCTGTTTTTTGTTTGATTAAACATTTAGTTTTATTTTCAGACAAATCCCTGTCCCTTTGTCTGAATCCCCGTATCTGGGCGCCTTGTAAAATTTATAAAAATAGAATTTAAATATTAGTAGAAATTTATTTTGATTTAATTTATAATTAAATCAATACAATAATTATAATATATTTCAATATATAATAATTAATTAATGGACAAATTTAAGTCAATAATTAGTAGAAATCTGGCTCTTAGAAGGCTGTCCCCCAAGCTAGTTTGGGTTTGGGCTGCCTGTATTATAATACTTTTTATTTATTTTGCATTAAAGGCCAGGACTTATTTCTGGTTGGAAATATGGTTCTTAACTGAAATTTTGATTATTTCTGCGTTTACAAGAACTGTAGGATGGAAAAGACTGCTAGCTGTTTTTTTTCAGGGTATAGTATTAAGCGGTACTTTAACTTTTTTACTTTATAAACTTTTAGATATATCAGGAGCAGACACTAATAGCGCATTTATAAATGGATGGGTTATTGGATTTTCTGAAGAATTATTTAAACTTCTTCCTTTAGCATTAGCAATTTATTTTTTATACAAAAAACGTAAAACTATCCCAAACCCTTCTGACTTTTTAATTTTATCAGTTATGTCTGCTTCAGGTTTTAGCATACTGGAAAAAACATTCTGGACAGATATAAACTTTCCTCTTATTTATGGTCCACACCTGGGGAAACTATATTTTTTCCCGGATGCACTGGGCATATATGTTGACGGCAGAGTTCTCGGTTATATTGGCCACGCAGCTGCAACAGGACTTATCGGAATGTCTATAGGTATTGCATTTTTCTTGCAAAAGAAATTTAAAAAAGCTTGGGTATGGATAATACCTGCTTTAATTTATGCATGGGTTTCCGTAGAGCATGCGTTGCTTAATGCATATTATGAGGAAGGAATAAAAACATTATTAAAACTGGGAGGCGGACTTGCCACACCCTGGATTTTTTTATTGTTTTTAGCAGCTGTTCTTGCAATAGACGCCAGAAACCTTTTTGCATGGTTGAAAAACAAACCTTTAGCAGCAAGGCTATTAAAAGACAAAAAATTGTTTTTTTTCAAGACTCTGCATGTTTTTAATTTTTTATCATCAGTTGATAAAGGAAAATAAATGGACCTTTCAATAATATATAGCTTAGGTGAAAAAATAATAGATAACTGTGCAGGAGCAGGAAGCAGTGGTTTTTCTGAATACATAAGAAGTGGTTGTTTCGGATTTATAGTTGCGCTTGTTTTGGCTACAATAATTGAAGCCGTAGGACTGGATTTCTTGTTTACGGGTTCAGGATCTGAAAATATCGATTATCCAAAATCTGCAAGGGAAGAAGCACCAAGGCTTGAAGATTTACTTGAAAGCAGCCAACCCCAACCTGCTACTACTTTAGCAGAGATTTGGGGCTCTAATGGACCTGATAATATTACCCTGCAAGACGTAATAGAGTAAAACTAGATAATGCAGACAAGAGCAGACAAGGGGACAGGGACTTGTCTGTTTTGTATGTGTTTAAGCATATAGTTCTATTTTCAGACAAATCCCTGTCCCCTTGTCTGACAGATAAGATAATTATGTTTTAATATGCTTATAGAAAGGATTCCGTGGAAAAAATAAAAGTACTTTTCCTTTGCATTCATAACTCAGCAAGAAGCCAGATGGCAGAAGCCTATTTAAACTTGCTGGGTAAGGGGTTGTTTGAAGCTGAAAGTGCCGGATTTGAACCAGGGCACCTAAACAAACTTGCAGTCGATGCAATGAAAGAAGATGGAATTGACATATCAAAAAATAAAATTGACGATGTTGCAGATTTTTTTAAAGAGCGCAGATTTTATGGGTATATAATTACAGTCTGCGATGCTTCAAAAGCACAAAAATGTCCTATATTTCCGGGAGTTCCAAAGAGAATACACTGGAACATAGAAGACCCGGCTTCATTTAAAGGCTCGTATGATGAAAAACTTGAGAAGACAAAAAAAGTCAGGGATGAGATAAAAGAAAAAGTAATGAAATTTATTGAAGAAATAAATTAAAAAAAGTAGTGCATATGTTATGAAATAGATTTTTTTAAAAAAATCATTTATATTTTGCGTATAAGACACAGAAAAGACGTTTATGATAATTTGATCTAAAAATTTAAAGCTGATTAATCAATTTAAGCGCCTCAGGATTAAGTATCTTAAAAGAATTCAAATGAAAATCTATTATTCCCTCATCTCTAAGCTTGCAGAGTTCCCTGGACATAGAAGGTCGTGAAACGCTTAAAAAATCGGCAAGATCATTACGATTAAGATTTAGCAGTATGTCTTTACTTCCTATTTCCTTGTATTTCTCATAAAGATAAGTAGCTGCTTTTTCCCTTATTCCTTTAATAGCAAGAAACTGCACTTTTTTATTTAAGACAAGCGCTTTTTCAGATAAAAGTTTTAAAAAGTTTTCAATTAAAGACCTATGCCAGGGACACACTTTTGAGCATTCTCCTGAAATTCTTGACTTGGGGATTAACAAAACTTTACAATTTTCAAAAGCCTGAACGGTATTTGGCCAATAGGCAAGTTCTGAAAATGCTACTATTTCGCCGAATACATCTCCGGGGCTTAAGACAGAGATTACATCTCTGTCACCACTGGCCCTTTGATTTAAAACCACAGCTTTTCCTTCAAGCATAACTCCAACTCCGGTGAATGAATCTCCAAGAGAAAAAATGTAATCATTTTTTTTATAGCTTTTAAGCTTGGGCTCCAGACACTTAAGCATTGCGTATACTGATACCTCATTAAAGCATTTGAACAGCAGAGTGTCCTGCTCCGGGATGCATTCAGGGAATAAGAAAACTTTCTTAAAATATTTATATATTTAAACAGGCCTTATCCCAATGTGTGCCGGGGCAAACGAAATAAGCAGGAAGCAGATGAGCCTGAATATGTCATAGAGGATGATTTGTATAATAAGAGCTGCTGCAAATCCTTTAGCAAGGCTTATTAAAAAAATCTATGAAGTGGATCCACTGATGTGCCCCAAGTGCAAAGGGCAAATGCGCATTATTGCATTTATAAAAGATTAGAAGGTGGTTAAGAAGATCCGCTGGTGCAATCATGGTTTCACATAAAATATATTACCACAGTAATATTTTTGCTTATTTTTTATCCAAAATCCCTTGTTTATTATAAATTCATTCTTTCTGGTAAGTGCATTACCAGTTTTAAGTAAATTATCCCGTCATATATCATATTTATACTTGGGGGATCCAAAAGGAAGTTCTTATAAATTGTGGAACGAGAAGGAATTCTAGTATAATGAGCGTAACATTAGAAGTTAGAAAACTTTTGGAGAAAGCTGACCATGCCTTAGAA
>VGAZ01000101.1 GCA_016870615.1 Actinomycetota bacterium
TACTACCTAAATATTTTCCCTTACCAGGTTTACCATTTAAAAAAAATTCTATTCTATCAATACCAGAATCGTATTTTGAATTGGTCTCAATTGCCCAACCAGATAAAAGAATGGTTTTTGAAATAACCTTATTGGCTTTTGGGTTATCTATATTTATAATAATGTCTCTTGATATTTTTTTACCGTAGACTTCAACAATATCCAGCCCACTATAATAAATTTCTTTTTTAAAAGTCCTGATATATTTATCTTTTACATCGGATATAAACTTATTATGATTTTCTTTTATTACAACAGGATAATCCGGGTTGATTTTAAAATCTCTTACAATAGTAAATGCGGAAAAGAATAAAAAAAGGACTAGAATTGATAAAAACACTTTTTTATAAATTTTGATAATACCTTTTGATTTTAACTTTTCCCTTAAATTATCAAAAAAGTATCCGATAATGCCCAGTGCTAAAAACGCGTAAACATAATTAGCAAAATATATGGCAAGGGTATCGAGTTTAAAAATCAATAAAAATAGACAAATAATTAATAAAAACAAAGCAAAACCTATAAGTAACCTGTACTCAAAATCAAAATATTGTGAAAATATAAAAATCATAACAGCAAAGAAAATTGATATCTGGTATAGCTGCGGGAATATGCTAAGGCTAAAAAGTGATATGATAAGCAATAAAAAGAATGCCGCTAAAAAAGATAAGCCTATTTTTTTTTCTTTCAAAAATTTATCCATATTAATTATTATTTTTTCGTAACTTTATTTTCTTGTAAATAAAAAATGCCGATAATGAACCTAAAAATAGTCCTATTAAAATTAAACCGCCATAAAAATAAATCTGCTCTTTAAAATAAATGGTTAAGCTTATATCAATACTGCCATCGGGATTTTCTTTATAAAATTCATCAGTAAAATTATTCTTTATATAATCGGGGGAGATATCCCATCCGTTAGCATAACCTTTTATAAAAGAATGTTCTTTATCAAAAATAGGATTTTTATATAAATATGAAAAATCTTCCAAATCAATAACTCTGAAATTCTGCTTGTATTCGCTCGTATTGGTAGTAGTGTAGTAATAACTTGAACCGTCACAGTTGTTTTTAGCCCTGCTATTAATATATATTTTCCACCAGGAGTGGTAGCTTTGATGGAATTCAATATTTGTTTTGTCTTTTAACCCCGATATAAATATTTCATATTTTACAGGGCTTATCTTTTGAAAATAAAGTTTTGTATTATTATCTGTTGATATTAGGGGAACCAGGTATTTTTTATCCAGCTCATATAATGTAAAATGATTACTATCTTCAATTTCTTTTATAATATCTAAATTCTCTAACCTAATAATAGTTTCATATATAAGAGCTGAATGTTCCATTGATTTTACGTCCAGGTCTTTGTGAATTAAAATATATTTTCCGCTGAATTTTTTTATAAGTCCTAAAAAATTATCTATATCAATTTTTCCAACTAAATTGTAATCTTCAAAAGATTTATTAAGCAGGGGGGAATCATAATTACTTGTAGCAATATATCTGTTTTTATAAAATATCCAAAATGGATTTAAACCAAAATAATTCAGTTCCGGGTATTGTTGCCAATCAAAGCTTGGGGGTAAATCAATAATTGATAGATCTAAATTTTCTTTATCCAGGATACTTTTAATACTTAAATAATCATCGGGGAATCTAATGATGGATTTCGCATTCCAATAATTTGGACTACTTAAATATTTAGTTATACCACCTATATAGAAGGGGAAAGGTATAAGTAATAGTATTACTAGAAGAGTGCTTGTAACTTTTTTTGAAAACTTGCTGGAATTTAAAAGTAAAGCCAATAAGATAATAAAAAAGAAAGGCAGAAAAACAAAAAGCTTTTCACTAGATCTGAATATACCAAAAAGAGGTATTCTATATATAAAATAATTTATCTTATCAAAAGGCGGGACAAGACGCATTAGTATAAAAAATAATATCAAAAAAAATATCATAAAATTAATCCATTCTTTCTCTTGTTTTTTCTTTTGGAAAAACAGAGCAAGAATTAAGATAAAAATATATCCCAGGCTAAAAGGAACAATTAAATTTATATTTTCAAAATTGAAATATAAATTATAAAATGGGAAATCAAATGTTGTGTTTGAAAGTGAAAATGTGGCAATTATACTGGAAGGGTTATTTCTTATAACAGTCATATAATCAGCCATTCGCTCGCTTCCTTCAATTAGATAAGTTACACCCCCATAGAGATGAACAACATAGGGGATAAAATAATATGAACATAGAAATAATTGGATAATAAAAATAATCGATGCATTTCTAATGGTTTTAAAATTATCTCTTATTTTAGTTCTAAAAAATATAATCAAAAAAAATAAAAATTCTAAAAAAAATAACCCTATTAAAAATGCGATATTAAGATAGCTGATTATTGAGATAAAAAATAAGCCTGAAAAAAATAAAACATTTTTTATGGTGAAATTATTAATTGTTTTTATAAAAAGGGCAAATATTAAAGGCACAAATACATAAATAAATAATTGCCCGGAAAGATTTAGTGGGTTGAGCACCATAGAAAAAATTGAAAAAGAAAAAATATTTAATGCATAAACAAATGAGGCTAATACTCTAATATTTAATTTAATGTTAGCTCTAATAATTTCTAATGCAAAAAACAAGCTGTAGAAAGAGCCTAATAAAAATAAGAAAATAATCAAATTTGCAATGGTAGGGACACTGAAACCCAAGTTATATAAAACATATTGAAAAGCCCAAAATGGAAAACTAATGCTGAAAGTAGAGTAAATACCTGGGCCTATTTCGACCCAGGTAAAGGAAAACCTTTTTAAGTTTTCCAGTGAAGGTATAAATCCAACCCAGTCACCTCCTGCAATATAAGTGCCCTGTGGGATTTTATTTATTATAAAAGATATGATAAAAAATAGTAAAAAAACAGATAAATGCAGTATTATTTTGATTCTACACTCTTTAAAATTTATGTTATTTTTATATAATGTAAATCTCATTTGATAGCATTAACAACTTACTTTCAATAAGTTGAAACCTAAAATTTGCGGTATTAATTTCTTTCAAATATTAGCAGTAGATACTTACCAATGTTTACTCTCGTCCCTATTTGAAATACCGAATACTTATTTCTGGTTAAAATTTTAGTTAGTCCATAAATTTTTTATAACTTTATCATCTTTATAATTTTATGCCAAGAGATTTCATAAGAATTAGTGAATGCCTTTATTATGTAAAGCAGAAAAAAACAGTGCAATTAAATTATGTTTGTAGCCGTTCAGCCTATAAAAAAAATAACGCATGTTTATAAAAGATTTTTATTTAATCTTTCAAGATTAGCATATGATACCAAAAAAATTTTTTTAAGAAAACTATTAAGAAGTTTAATATTCTGCAGATAACATAAAAGGATTTTCCTCAAATGTAGCATGGATTACATCAATAACAGAAAGCGAGTTCTTTCTAACAGATCTACAAAATACAGAGTTATTTTGAGAGGCGAGTGCGCCTCCATGATGGGTTTATGTCAATTAACTGTTTTATTAATTCCATATCTTTAGGTGCTATCTTTTGACTCTGGATAATTATTGTTTTGTTTATGCAGATATAGTAGCATCCTGACTTTGACAGCTCAAAACGATAAAAAAAGGCCAAAACCCGCACAAATTAAGGGATTTTAGCCTTGTAAAATTTTCACAAATATGTGGTATATTGGCTCACTTTTTGGTTTCAGCCAAAATATTTTTAATCTCATTTCTTCGAAGCCTCTTTTTTGTAAAGTCAATTCCAAGTGCTGCCCCTATGTCATCTGATATCCTGCTTCTGTAATCAAAAAGATAAATATTATCCTGCTCATTGGAACATGATATATTATTTAGGCAGGATACTATCTTTTCTGCAGAATAGGCCCTGCCTGTTCTTTTTTGTATAATCCTTATGATAACAAGGGCAATAAAGCAGGTAAGAAAATGTGCACCTATTCTGTCTTTTCTTGATACATATACAGGCCTTGCCTCGAGTGTGCCCTTGGTTACCTTAAAGGTCTCCTCAATTTCCCAGAGTCCCCGGTAGGTATCAATAATTTCAGAATCTGCCATGTCAAGCTCGCTTGTAACTATTGCGTAATAACCGTCATACTTTTGGTCCTCAGCCAGTTTCTCATAATCAAAGCAAGGCTTTTTACCCAATATCTGGCCTGTCTTTTTATCAAAGGTTATATCCTTTATGTATTTGGCTGCCCCGTAGCTTGTGGCCCTGTCATATTTTGACGGGTCTTCTACAAGATCCATTGCCTTTTTAACAAGCTCACTTCTTTGGGCAGCCGCCTTATCTGCATATTTTTTGGCCCAGAACACTACCTGCTTTTCATATACGACTTTTTTTGACTTACCTCCGCTTTTAACGGAAACATTTATGTCCCTTGAAACCTTTCTTGATTTTATCTTAAAAGAAGTGACATCTCCTGCAGGTTTTCTGTCAAGGCCCACATAGCCGCTATCATCAAGCACATATTGCTTGAATGCATCAGTTGCTCCCCTTACAGAAAAGCTAAACACATAACCATTATCATTATTTTTTCCGGTAAGGTAATAGATATTGTCTCCTGTAATTATTCCCATATCAGCAACAACTACAATTCTACCAGTACCGTATTTTCTTCTTACCTCGCCAATGACTGAGCGAAATGTCTCCTTATCAAGCTTGTTTCCTTCAAATAGCCTGTAGTGTATGGGAATTCCATCTGTGTCCATTGCAAGGCCCATCTGCACTATTGGATTGTGTTTGCCCTCTTTGGATATTCCGAATTTTTTAAAATCATCTGCCTTATCTATTTCAAAGTAGAAGTTTGTCACATCATAATATATTGTCTTTGTATTTCTTGTGTATCTGGCACTTATCATTTCGTTTAAATGGCCCTGAAGCTCTACCTCAAGATTTGCAAAGTGGGAAAGGGCCCTGTAAATATCTGCAAGGCTAAAGGCAAAGCGCTCAAAATAGCGGTCCCTTTCTTCAAACGCCTTGCACTTTGAGCCGGGGGAGAGCAGTCTTGATACTACAAGAAGTATCATTATGGAATTGGTATTGTATTTAAAAGGCTCATTTCTTGCCCTGTTGTTAAAAAAATCGTTTAGGCAAAGCTCATGATATATCTTTAAGATAGCAGCATATCCCAAATTCTTTCTTAAACTGCTGCCACTTACAAGCTCTTCATCCATATTAATACCCAGCACTACCTTCTTTCTTGCATCATCTTCCTGGGTCATCTTTTTTGCCAGCTGACCAAAATATGTTATCGGATCATCATATTTTTTTAAAAGCTCATCTAGATACCCCAGTGACTTTACATTTCTGTCAGTAGATACTTTTTTTACCGGGTGCCTGTATTTCTGGGCAATGGAAAGATAGGTCCTGCCAGACTCTTTATTGAAGCTCTTTTTAAGATACATAAGGCCCTCCTTAAATAGTTTTAAAATAGTTATATTATAGCACAAATTGCCGTTTAATGCTACTAATTTATGATAATAATTTAGAATAAAAAATCCCTCAAAAGCCCTATTTTAAAGGGGATTTGGGGGATTGTTGGGGATTTGTTCCTGGGCTATGCTGTCAAACTAACGAGAGGCGAGTGCGCCTCCATGATGGGTTTATGTCAATTAACTGTTTTATTAATTCCATATCTTTAGGTGCTATCTTTTGACTCTGGATAATTATTGTTTTGTTTATGCAGATATAGTAGCATATATACAGAATAGAAACCAGAGGCAAAAGGAAAAATTTATTTTTATTTAAATTTGTATTATTTATTAAGTTTTACGGGTGAATAGTTACAAAAAATTTAGAATAATTATGTTTTGAATAACCAAAGGTAAGCTTAGTAACATCTATACGGTTTAACTTTATATCTTTAAAATTACTTGAAATTATTAAGAAATAATCAGGTGGATAAAATAAGAATTTTTCATTTAACTCCATTTTTTAGCCCTAATATCGGTGGGGTAGAAAGTCACTTGAGTGACTTAACTGACCAGTTGAATAAAGAAGGTTATAATCAATATGTTTTAACTCCTCAGCCTCTAACAACTAAGATTAAAGCTTTGAAATATGAAAAACATTTAAATCTTGAAATATTTCGTTATAACTGGCCGGGTTTTAATTTGTTCTATAAACTAGAACCTTACCCAATTTTAGAATTTATGTACTTAACCCCTTATCTTTTTATAATATCATTCCTTTTTATGTTAAAG
>VGAZ01000102.1 GCA_016870615.1 Actinomycetota bacterium
AGAAGAAGAAATATTTAATGCCCTTATGCTTGGCACCAGGGATTATATTATGAAAAATGGCTTTAAAAAAGTTGTGCTTGGCTTAAGCGGGGGCATAGACTCTGCCCTTACAGCAGTAATAGCCGGGTTTGCGGCAGGATTTGAAAATGTCACCGGCATAATTATGCCTTCGCCATTTTCTTCAGAAGCAAGCATAAAGGATTCACAAAAACTTGCGCAAAATGCAGGTTTTAAAACAATTTTAATTTCCATAAGCAGCATTTATAAAAACTTTATTGAAAATATAAAAGATAACCTTAAAACAGAAGATATTAACCTGACAAAGGAAAATATACAGGCGCGCATAAGGGGAAATATTTTAATGGCGCTGTCAAATGAACATGGCTGGCTCGTGCTGGCAACCGGCAATAAAAGTGAGATAAGCGTTGGCTACTGCACACTTTACGGCGATATGGCCGGCGGGTTCTCACCGATAAAAGACGTATATAAAACAATGGTTTATAGCATATGCGCCTTTATTAATGAAAAATACAATAACTTGATTCCGGAAAATACAATAAAAAAAGCTCCTTCAGCAGAGCTTAAGCCGGACCAGGTTGACCAGGACTGCCTGCCGCCCTATGATATTCTAGACGCAATACTTAAAGCATATATTGAGGATGAGCGGGATTTTGCTGATATTGCGGGCCTTGGGTATAATAAAGAAGTTATATCAGAAGTAATTGACATGGTTGATTTGGCCGAGTATAAAAGAAGGCAGGGCTCACCGGGAATAAAGATTACTGCAAGGGCTTTTGGCAGGGACAGGCGGTATCCAATAACAAATAAATTCAAATTAAAAAGATGAATGTTCTTTTAATTACAGCAAAAAGTGACATTACAGAGTTGGTATCAGGAGTTTTTATTTCAAAAAGCATGGCCGGCAAACACCGGCTAAGCATACTTGAAGAGCCTCCTTCCGGTATCAGCGATATAGCTGGCATAAATTTTTTAATTGCAGATATTTGCAGCGGCGATGACAATTTGCTTTCTTTTTTAAAAAGCAGCCAGACGTCAGATTTGCCCAAGCTTATTATAATTGCCGGAATTGCAAGTGTTTCCGGTTTACTAAATAATGGCGTTAAAATTAATGACTTTGTCTTTGAAGAAAACCTGGATACAGAGCTTGGCATAAGAATTGAAAATATTTTTCTAAGGGATTTTAAGTTAAATTCTTCAAATAGCATAATTACCGGTGAAATGGTTCTTGACCTTGATAAATATGAGCTTTTAATAAACGGGAAAAAAATCGAGCTCACTTTCAAGGAATATGAGCTATTAAAAATACTGCTTGAGAATAAAAATAAGGTTTTTACCCGCACACAGCTGCTTTCTGCCGTATGGGATTATGATTATTACGGCGGTTCAAGGACAGTTGATGTTCATATGAGAAGATTAAGGTCAAAAATGGAACTTCCTTACAGCGATATGCTTAAAACCATAAGAAATGTCGGTTATATGTTCAGCCCTGAACTGGAATAAGTTTGGGCAAAAATATATTCTTCATTTTAATTATCATACATTTTGCCTGGCTTTAGGCAGGAAACTGCAAAAAAAGAAAAGCTCCCCGTTTTTTTTGGCTTTTTCCTTTCCAATCAATTTATGCATATTAATTTAGATAAAAAGTTAACACAGATTTAACATACATTTAACGTATTATTAAAGATTATGTGATATAAATTATGAAAATAAAATTTCTTAAAAGGAAGGAAGGCAAAAAATGTCAACATTAGATGAAATGAAGGATTTTGTATTAAAAAAGGCCAGGGACAATAATATAAAATTTATAAGGCTGTGGTTTACAGATGTCCAGGGCATGCTTAAGAGTTTTTCAATTACTTTTGAAGAGCTTGAAGGGGCATTAAATGAGGGCATGGGTTTTGACGGCTCATCAATAGAGGGCTTTTCAAGAATTGAAGAAAGCGATGTTATTGCCCTGCCGGACCCCGGCACTTTCCAGGTGCTTCCGTGGAGTTCTTCTGAAAATGGTGTTGCAAGGATGTTCTGCGATGTAATGCAGCCGGACGGCTCCAATTTTGAAGGGGACCCGAGATATGTTTTAAAAAGGACCTTAAAAAAGGCAGCTGATTTGGGTTACACTTATTATGTCGGGCCGGAACTTGAATTCTTTTATTTTAAATCAGACAAAAGCCCTGACATTATTGATAACGGGGGCTATTTTGACCAGACATCACTGACTGTGGCAAGTGATTTAAGAAGAACAACCATACTGTATCTTGAAGCTATGGGCATAGGCGTTGAGTATTCACATCACGAGGTTGCCCCATCGCAGCATGAAATAGATTTAAGATATACCGATGCGCTTACAATGGCTGATAATGCCATGACTTACAGGTCAATAGTTAAAGAGGTTGCAACAAGGGCAGGTTATTATGCCACATTTATGCCAAAGCCGCTTTACGGGGAAAACGGCAGCGGCATGCATACTCATCAGTCACTTTTTAAAGGCGACAAAAATTTGTTTTTTGATGCAAATGATAAGTACCACCTTTCAACAGAAGCGAAATGGTTTATAGCAGGTATTTTAAAACATTCAAAAGAAATATGCGCTATTACAAACCAGTGGGTAAACTCATACAAAAGGCTTGTCCCAGGCTATGAGGCTCCTGTTTATATATCATGGGCAAGAAGAAACAGGTCCACAATGGTAAGGGTTCCAATGTATAAGCCCGGAAGGGAAAAGGCGACAAGAATTGAACTTCGTTCACCTGACCCGGCATGCAATCCGTATCTTGCATTCAGCGTTATGCTTGCTGCCGGCCTTGAGGGCATTAAAAATAAGTATCCGCTTGCAGAACCGGTTGAAGAGAATATCTTTGAATGGGACATTGTTAAAAGAGAAGAGTGCGCAATTGAAACGCTGCCCGATAATTTATTTGAAGCAGTAAAATTTATGGAGGGCAGCTCACTAGTAAGAGAGACACTTGGTGAGCATGTATTTACAAAGTTTATTGAAAACAAAAAAATAGAATGGGACCGTTACAGGACCTTTGTTACAAATTATGAAATAGATAATTATTTACCAATTCTTTAGTCTGTCGACAGAAACAGCCTGTTAGCTATTAAGATGTGCTCTCCTTCCTTAAAGTTAACAGGCTGTATTATTTCAAGCCCTATATTCTTCTTTTTACTTATTGCAGTTTTGCTGTTATTATTATTGCAGTTATATTCAATGGTTTTATTAAAGCTCTTTAAAAAAATTTAAAAGCTTATAATTTTCCATCTCATATCGGATTAAATTTAAAATAATCTTTATCATATTGTATTATTATCTAATCAATGTAAAGACCAGTTCTACATATGTCTCAAAAATTAAAAAAAGACCTTAGAGTTTTTGAACTTTTTTGCATCTCATCAGGGGCAATGATAAGCTCCGGGTTATTTGTGCTGCCCGGAATAGCATTCTCGCAAGCAGGGCCTTCCATAGTACTTTCATATTTCATTGCCAGCATTTTGATTATACCGGCATTTCTGTCAACTGCTGAACTTGCCACAGCAATGCCTAAAGCAGGCGGCAATTATTTTTTTACTGACAGAAGCCTTGGGCCATGGATCGGCACACTTGTCGGCCTTTCAGACTGGTTTTCTTTAGCCTTAAAAAGCGCATTTGCCCTTATTGGAATCGGTTCTTTTATGTTATTGTTTTTTCCCGGTCTGGGTGAAATGCAAATAAAAATTATAGCTGTAGCATTCTGCATTATATCGGTAATTGTAAATATTTCAGGTATTAAGCACTCCGGCCGCTTTCAGGCAAGCCTTGTTATAATCTTACTGTCTATTCTGGGATTCTATATTATATATGGTTCTTTCTTCCTGGAAAGCAGCAGGTATACTCCTTTTGCTCCTTACGGATTTAACTCTATATTTGCAACTGCAGGACTTGTGGCAATTTCTTTCGGCGGGCTTACTAAAATACCCAATATCGCTGAAGAAGTAAAGAATCCCGGAAGAACAATCCCGCTTGCAATGTTTTTTTCCTGGCTGGTAGTTTCCATACTGTATGCTTTTGTCGTATTTGTTACTGTGGGGCTTGTAAATGCGCAGCAACTGGCCGGTTCACTTATACCAATATCTTTAGGTGCAAAAAGCTTTTTAGGATTTCCCGGCAGCCTGCTGCTGGGTTTTGCAGCACTCCTGGCTTATGTAACAACAGCAACCGCAGGTGTTCTTACTGCCTCGCGCACTCCTTTTGCAATGAGCAGGGATAATTTAATGCCGTCAATTTTCCAAAAAATTTCTGCCAGGGGGATACCGGTTTATTCAATATTGATTACATCAGTTTTTATGATATTTATCATTTTATTCTTGAGTTTGGAAGCGCTTGTCAAAGTTGCCTCCACTTCTTTTTTATTTGTTTATATGTTTAACAATTTTTCTGTTATTTTAATGAGGCAGAGCGCAATGCCTTATTATCAGCCTAAATACAGGGCGCCCTTTTATCCTTATATGCAGATAATAGGAATACTTAGTTATGGTTTCTTAATAATTGAAATGGGCCTTGTTGCTATTATATCAGTAATTGCTTTTTCAGTGTTATCACTGCTCTGGTTTTTAGCTTACAGCAGAAGAAGAATAAAAAGAGAGTCTGCCCTTTCTCATTTGATATGCAAAGCCAGGGGCAAAGAAGAAAAAATATGCAGACTTAACAGTGAGTTAAGGACAATTATGCTGGACACTGACCGTTTTACAAAAAGTGAATTCAAAGAATATGCCAGTAATGCAATTATTATAGACCTTGAAAAAGAAATTTCCTGGCAGGATTTTTTAAACATTATTGCCGATAAGCTTTCAGCCAGGCTTAAATTGAAGCCAAAAAGAATCCTCAGGTTTTTAAGAAAATACAGAAAAGACTTTCAAGTGCTTACACATTCGGGCGTGATGTGTTTAAATTTTGTTTTACCAGGTAAAAACAAGTTTGAGATTATTATGGCAAGAGACAAGGAAGGCATATTATTTTCAGATGATGCCTCTGTTATTTTTGCTGCTTTTATAATAGCTTACAGCAGTGATTATAAAGATTTCTTCCGCAATTCTTTTGTATGGATTGTTGATGTTGCCGAAAAAACCGATTTTGAAAGAAGATGGCTGGATGCTGAAAATACTGATGATTTAAGAAAAATTATGCTTGAATGCATCTAGATTACGGCCTGTTAATTCAAGTTTAAATCCTGGCTGATGCTTTCAAGCACAAGCTCAGCTATATCCATTACTTTTATCTTTGATTTTTCTTTTTTTAATGCCTGCGCAATAGTCCTTACGCACTGCTGGCATGCAGTAACAGCTATATCGGCCCCGGTACTTATAATTTCCCTGGCTTTAATTTGTGCAATGTTTGCAGAAAGTTCATTGTCGGTGGACTCAACATTGCCTCCGCCCCCGCAGCAGGTAGCGTAGCTGCTGTTATTTTCAAGCTCCACGAATACAGCTTTTGGAATTGCCTTTATAAGCTCCCTGGGTTCAGAATAAATTCCCGAGTTCCTTCCCAGATCACAGGGGTCGTGATAGGTTATCCTGCCTTCCACCGGATTAAGTTTTATTTTCCCTTCCTTTGCAAGTTTATTTAAATACTGGACCGTATGCAATATTTCAAAACCCATGCCGGATTTGCCGCTGGCTTCTTTGTATACATGCTTCCACATATGATAACAGGAAGGGCAGGATGTAATTAAATATGAGGCGCCGGTTTTATTTACCCTTTCAATATTATGCTTTGCAAACTGGTAAAAATCATCCTTGAATCCTGAAGTTAAAAGCGGGAAACCGCAGCACCATTCATCATCCCCAAGAAGGCCAAAATCTATTTCTGCAGCTTCCAGAATCTTTAAGACAGACCTCGGGATTTTAAAGGCTCTTGGAGAAAATGAAGATACACAGCCTGCAAAATATATTACTTGCGCTTTATCCTTTATATAGCTTTCAACAGGTTTTTCAGATACTGCCTTTATCCAGTCTGCCCTGCCCTGGTTGCTGTCAAATGAAACATTTTTTGCCAAATTAAGCCTTTGCCTCATCATGTCTAAAATTTCAGGGTATTGCCCTTCATCTACAAGGGCCTCCCTTAATTTTAACCATATATCCTGCAGCTTTATATTAATATGGCAGTCAACCTCACACCTTGAGCACATAGTGCATGAATATGCAGATTTTGATAATGCCTCAATATCTTCTTTTGAAAGTTTTTTATTAAGCAGTTTAGAAAGA
>VGAZ01000103.1 GCA_016870615.1 Actinomycetota bacterium
GCTCAAGTTTATCAAGGTATTTAATCCTTGACTGTACCTGTACAGCTTTTGTATTTTTATACCTGAATCTTTCAATAAAGCGGTTTATATCTGCAATTTCTTTCTGCTGGTTTTTATATGCGGCAAGCTGCTGCTGCCTTCGCTCTTTCCGCAGAGCTGTAAATTTGGAATAGGGGACCTTATAATCATAGATTTTTCCAAGGGAAATCTCAATTGTCCTTTTTGTCACATTATCAAGAAATGCCCTGTCATGCGATATGAGCACAACTGCCCCCCTGTAAGTGGCAAGAAACTGCTCAAGCCACTGTATGGATTCAATATCCAGGTGATTAGTGGGCTCATCAAGCAGTAAAATATCAGGATTTGCCAGAAGTATTTTTGCAAGCTCAATGCGCATTCTCCAGCCGCCGCTGAAATGGCTGGTCTGCCTTGGCATATCCTCAAGTACAAATCCAAGCCCGTAAAGTGTCTTTTCAATCTGCTCATCCATTTTTGCGGCTCCAAGCATATCGAGCCTTGTATTAATATCTGAAAGCTCATTTATAAGGGAGAGGTATTCTTGTGAATGAAAATCACTGCTGTTCTCTATCAAGCTGCCTATATAATCTGCTTTATCCTGCAGCTTAAGCAACGGGCCAAAGGCTGTTTTTACTTCATTAAAAAGCGATTTATTATCAACATGCTTCATCTGCTGGGGAAGGTAACCTATTGTAAGGCCTGAAGGTTTTTCAATACTGCCGTTATCAGGTTCCTGGGTACCAAGTATTATTTTAAGAAGGGTGGTTTTTCCTGAGCCATTATTTCCAACAAGCCCTATCCTGTCATTGGGCCTTATTAGAAATGATATGCCGTCAAAAAGCACCTGTTTGCTGAAGTTTAAGCTTATATTGTTTACAGATATCATAAAAATTTTATGTAAATATTTATTTCCTTTAAAAACAAACAAAAGGATTTTACATTTTTTTATTAAAAATATCACCCTTTTGCAGTTTTGAAATAAAAATATGGCATGAGCCGCAACTGTAATGATATACTTTATCAAACTGTAAAATTGAAAATACAGGCGATATAAGTTTAGCAAAAGGTTAGATTAATAAAAGGGGAGGCATACTTGGATAAGCTGCCAAAAAACACTAAGAAATTTACGATACTTCACTCAAATGATATGCATGGCGATTTTCTTGCTGAAGTAAAGGCAGGAGAAAGCACAATGATAGGCGGTCTTGCACTTCTTTCAGGATACATCAATAAAGTCAGGAAAGAGGAGGAAAATGTACTGTATGTAATTTCCGGCGATATGGTGCAGGGAAGCCTTATTGATTTTGAATATAAAGGCATTTCCACAATGGATATAATGAATTACCTTGCCCCTGATGTTGTCGCTCTCGGGAACCATGAATTTGATTATGGCCTTCCACATTTGCTTTTTTTAGAAAAAGTGGCCAATTTCCCGATTGTAAATGCCAACTTATACATATCACAGTACAATAAAAGGCTTATGCTGCCTTATGTGATTTTAAACATAGCAGGTTTTGACATACTTTTTACAGGCATTGTTACAGAAAAGGTAATTGATGCAATAAGACAGGATAAACTAATCTCAAGTTTTGTTACACTTGAGGAAGCAAGCAGGGAAATAGGCATTATTTCAAACGCATATAAAAATGATGATATAGATCTTACAATCATACTCACTCATATAGGATTTGAATCTGATCTTGAACTTGCAAAGCTGCTAAATCCTGAATGGGGAGTTGATTTGATAATTGGCGGCCATACACATACCATCCTTGAGCAGCCTGCACATGTAAATGGAATATACATTGCGCAGGCTGGAGTGGGCACCACGCAAATAGGAAGGTTTGATATACTTGTCGATGATGACACAAATAGTATTGTAGACATGAAATGGCAGCTTATACCGATTGACGAAAACCTTGCTGAACCTGATATTGAACTTGAAAAATATATAAATAAATACAAGGAAGATGTGGACAAAAAATATAATACGATTGTATGCAAATTTGCAAAAAAACTAACTCACCCACAACGGGAAGTTGAGACATCGCTAGGCAACCTGATATCTGATGCGTTTGCAGAAATGGCAGAAACTGACATTATGCTGACAGGTTCAGGCTCAATAAGGGTTAAAGAGCTGGGCCCCCTGGTTACTTTAAAAGATTTTATGACATGCTTCCCGTATGATGACAGCCTGGGCAGATACACAATAAACGGAGATAAGTTAAAAAAAATCTTTTCGCATATAATGCGGATTGAAAACAGGAACGGCGAGGGAGAGTGCTACCAGGTAAACGGCAGGATAAAAGCAGTTTATGATGATAATAAAAGAGAGCTGGCGTCCCTGTTTTTTGATGGAAAGCCTGTTGAAGTTGGCGGGCTTTACAGGATTGCATTGCAGGGATATCACTTTAACAATTCAGCTTCATATTTAAATATTTCCAATGAAGAGCTTATGGAGTCAGGAAAATCAAAGACAGTATCAACATCGGCCCAGCAGGTTCTTCTTGAATATTTGAAAAATCACCAGAATCCAAACGGCAGGGTAGAGGGCAGGCTGGAGTATATATAGATTAGTTTCATGAAATGTGCGGGGTCATTTTAGGACTTCGGGATTAACTATTTCAAGACCTGCGGCAAATCCGCTGTCCCTGTATAGCTCAGTCTTTTGTTTATTATCTTTTTTGCCACCTATATACTCAATTTCAACTTTTGCATCTATACTTTCATTTATCCTTCCATCCATTGCGCCCATTAAAGGGGAAGCAAGCTCTGCACTTTCTTTTCTTGAAGCCGAGATTTTTAGCCTGCTGCTGCCTCTTTGTATTATGCAGCAGAATTCATTTGCAGAAAAATCAAGTTGCTTTATTTTTGACCCGTTGTAAGTGGCAAATATATGTATATTTTCATTGAGCAGAAGGCCGCATATAAAGCCAGTAAATGTTTTTTTAAGCCAGGGTATGCGTGCTACTGAAAGCATTAAAGATGTGCCGGCATTTTTAAAATGATTTGACTGAAGCCAAATCCAGCCTGCCGGAAATGATTTTCCCCAGTCTTTTTCAATGTAGCCCTTACCGCCAGTAAAGTCTGTATATCCTCGCCCAAAATCTGCGCTGCCTTTAATATTATGCGACATTGATACTACACCATGATAGCATTCCATAAACGGAACAAATGCATACCATCCCATTGCGCCAGGCGCAAATGGTGATTTTGGCCAGGGATGGGTGTTATGAAACTTAAGATCTGCTTTTATTTTTTGCCCGCCCTGGCTTATATCAAGATGCATTTTATCGGCTGAGAAAAAATTATTGCCTATGCTTGCATTAAACTGCCTGCCTGAATAATTAAAATCTTTAAAATCAAACCTGAAATATTGCGAAGTGGCGTTTGTACCATCCATTACCTGTATAAATGAATGGGAATTGCTTTTAATACCGGAAATGGATACCCCGGGTATGACTGCATAGATTTTTGCAGCATTCCTGTCTATGATCTTAAAATACCAGCCCTCAAAATAGTTTCTCTTCTGCAAACCGCCCTGGAAAATTTCGGGCCTGTAAATTTTTCTTAACCTGTAAAGCATATTTTATTTTAATTAGATCTCTAAAAAAAGCAGGTGCCAGGACTGGAGCTGTTTTTACCAAAGAGCATGGACATGCTCTCTTATATATTTATCGTATATATTATATACTGCGCTTAATTGCTCATCTGATAGTGGCGGCATCTTGGAAGCTTCTATATTTTCAACCATCTGGCTGCTGCTGCTCATTCCAGGAATTACACAGCTTACTTTATCGCTGTCAAGTATCCACCTGATTGCAAACTTTGTAAGCTCGCTTGAATCAAAGACATTTTTCAGCTCTTCTGCGGCATCAATGCCAACCTCATAAGGCACACCTGAAAAAGTCTCGCCCCTGTCAAAGAATTTGCCTTCCCTGTTGAAATACCTGTGGTCGCCTTTGCCAAATGTGCTTTCTTTAGTAAATTTACCTGATAAAAGTCCGCTGGCAAGGGGAACTCTCACTATAATTCCTGCATTATTTTCTGCTGCTATGCCAAAAAACTGCTCCTGCGGTTTTAACCTGAACATATTGTATATAATCTGCACGCTTGCCACACCCGGATAGTCTGCAGCTTTTATTGCTTCCTGGACTGTTTCAACGCTTACACCGTAATGCAATATCTTTCCTGCCTTCTTTATGTCTTCAAGAATTTCAAATACTGAAGGATTATAATATAAATCAGTCGGGGGACAGTGAAGCTGTATCAAATCAATGGCTTCTACCTGCATCCTGGCAAGGCTGTCATTTATAAAAGCTTTTATGTTTTTTTCATTATATCCTTCTGAAGTGTGGGGGTTTAGTTTTCTTCCGCATTTCGTGGCGATATAAATTCTCTCCCCGGTTTTTTTCAGGAATTTGCCAATGGCAATCTCACTGAGCCCGTTATTGTAGACATCGGCTGTATCAAAAAAGTTAATTCCGTTTTCAACGGCTTTTTCCATAATTTGCCTGGCAGTTTTTTCATTGAACTGCTCTCCCCATTTTCCGCCAAGCTGCCAGGTACCCAATGATACTTCTGATATCTTAAAACCTGTTTTTCCAAGTATCCTGTATTTCATTTAAAGCCTCCAAAGATAATATATCTTAAATATTATTATTAATAATATAATAAATCGGCAAAATAGTGTTTAAAATATTTAAATCTTTTAAATACTTTAGTATAATTGTATAAATACATAAATATGTTATTACTGGGTTTTCTTGAAGAATGTAGTCTAATACACTAATTAAAGTGTATTGAATATACACTATAATTAGTGTATAATATTTAAAGATTAACATAAAAGGGGGCAAATGAATACGAAAAGATTAAATATAACCCTTCCTGAAAAGATTGCCGAAGCTCTTGAGGGATATAATAATAAAAGCAGGTTCATAGCAGAAGCCCTGGCTGAAAAAATCCAAAGGGATAATAAAGAAAAAATGGACAGGCTTTTGGCTGAAGGTTATAAGAAAGAGGCTCAACAAGGCAAAGCTATTGACAGGGACTGGGAAGAAATAACTATGGAAGGGTGGCCAGAGTGAGTGAATATCCCGGCAGGGGCCAGATATGGTTAGTATCTCTTGATCCGGTTACCGGTTCTGAAATTGGGAAAACAAGGCCTGCCCTTGTTATATCAAATAATAACAATAATAAATATGCTGCAACAATAACCGTAATACCTTTAACAAGCAGCACAGAAAGAGTTTACCCATTTGAGGTATTTATAAGTAAAAAATATTCAGGGCTGGCTGTGGACTCTAAAATAAAATGCAACCAGGTAAGAACAGTTGATAAGTCCAGGCTAATAAAAAATACTGGCCTGCTGCCTGGAGATAAAATGAATGAGGTAGAAAAAGCATTGGTGTTGCATCTTGGCATAGATTTAAGCGGGTTCATATTCAGTTAACTGCTTACTGCTGGCGAAAATAAGAGCCTCCTAATTTATCCGTTAAATAAATGCTGAAAATAGTTTTTATATTAATAGCATTTATATTTTTACTAATAGTCTTAATTACATAAGTCCAAAATTCTTCATGTGGAACCTGTGGCACTCAAGCCCTTCCTTCTCATAATACGGACCGGGAATATGCTTAAAACCCTCCAGCATTTTAAACTCATAATCTATGCCAAGGCTGTCAAGGCGCCTGTTGAGCTTATAATTGTTTTCAATAGTGAAGTCATTTGAGCCGTTTACAAATTTTAATTTAATGTTTTTCTTTATAAGCCCGGCATTTTCTCCAGCAAGTATATAGGGGCTGTTACTGTTAAAATAGCTGCTGTTTGAGCCAAACATTTGCGCATATACCTCCGGCCTGTTTTTTGACACGCTTTCCAAATCATGAAATGAACCCGCAATTGCAGCAACTGAACAGAAAAGCCCGGGATATTTGAATGCAAGCTTTACTGCGCCGAATCCGCCCATAGAAAATCCTTCAAGGGCCCTGCCCTCTGGTGAGGGTATGGTACTGTAATTTGCATCTATAAATGGCATTAGCTCTTTTATTAAAATCGTCTCGCCCATAATAGTGCTGTCATATGAGTCGCAAAACATGGAAAAACTGCCGCAGTTTGGAAAAACCATTATAACCGGCTTTATCCCGCCAGAAATAATTTCTTTATCAAGCATTGCCGCTATCCTTATATTAAATCCTGTTCTTTCATCTCCTCCCTTGCCATGGA
>VGAZ01000104.1 GCA_016870615.1 Actinomycetota bacterium
TTCGATAAGGGATTCTATTCTAGAAGATTGCAAATCATTGCAGATTTTGAGAAATTAGTTTCAGGAATATATCCTTCACCTCAGAAATCATTTGAACAGAGAACAAGAATGACATGGGAAAAACAAACAACAGACCAAGAAAACAGTACTGCTTAAAGCTTGCCATCTTTAATTTTTTGCCACAGCTGTCTTGGATTAACTATATGGATCTTTTCAAATTTGTTTAGGACCAGCAGGTCTTTATCACCTGTGATGATATGTTTAGATTTACTGCTACTGGCAAGAGCAAGTATATTATCGTCTTTAATATCCCTGCATACATTCTCCTCAAGAAGCGCATATCCGGAAATAGTGCATGAATCTCTTAAGAAATTTATAATTTCATTAACTATTTCTGGCGGGACTTTAAGTTTACCTGTCAGCTTATCGGAGACTTCATTAATAATATATTCACTGAGTATAATCTCAAACTTGCCAAGGCAAAGTTCAAATACAGAATTGGCAAGACCCCTGGAGGTAAATGCTGCAATTATAACATTTGTATCTAAAACAACTTTTTTCATATTTTTTTATAAATATCTTCGTCGGTTATGATAAACAGAGCTTCTGCAAAGGGCATCAGTTTTTCACGCAATCGTCTGAAGCGATAAATCTTAATATACTGTTTTAATGAATCCCTTACCAGGCTGCTGACTGGCCTGTCCTGTTCCTTGCTTATCCGGATAAGCTCAATATCTAATTCATCCGGTATTCTTATGGTAATAATTTTTTCCATTTATTTTCACCTCGTATTACATAGTATTACAAATATTAATTGAAGTCAAAGGATTTTTTAATTAAATTAAAAAATAATATCAACTTATGCGGGAGATAAACTATGCATTATTTTCATTAAATGAGTTTATTGGTAAAGCGATACAAAAGAACATTTTATAAATTAAGAATATTCTGCAAATACTCTGGGATCTTGTAAGGCGTATCTACTACCCAAAGATGTACATAAAATCAGGATATTTTCGATAAAATATACTTATTAACTGATACCCCTTCTTCTGCTGATTTTATTGCCAGTTTCCTGTGTACTTCAGCGGGTACCCGCAATGTTAAATTACCTTTATACTTTTTTAATCCGAAAGGCTCAGGAATTTCTTCATTTTCCTCTCTCATCCAGTTTATTGATTCTTCAACAACCCTTTCAATCTCTTTAAGTGCACCTTCAACCGTACTGCCATGTGCAGCCAGTGATGGAAATTCAAGACACCGGCCAATATGCAGTTTATCTTCCTCAGACCACTCTACTCTATAAGTATATTTCTCAATTAATTTATTAGTTTCCATTTTCCACCTTCAATTTTTCCAATGCTTTTATTACAAGCTTTACCTGGTATGGTTTAGCCATTTTGCCTTCTTTTTGTATATTTATTCTTAGGATCACCTTTTCCATGGTGTTTTAAAAATGTGATGGCTACCACTGACCCTGGGAGTCCCAAAATACTTCGTGCATATTTTTAATAAATCATCAAATTTAACATTTTTAGGACTAGACAGTTGTTTCCTTTTCCATGTAAAGATGATAGCGCATAAGCTATCGTTAGTCAATACGCTCTCAGACACTTTTTAAGATAACGAAACAGGGATATTTCCAACGTTATAAATAAACTAACTTCATTTTTATGGGATAAGATGAATTATATAAATAAGTGGTAACTTAGTACCTACCTGACAATTGACTACAATTTGTATATTATTGACTACGTATTGTAATATATTAATTTTTTAAATTCTTATGCTAGACTAATTCGTGTACATTTTTAAATGGCATCGATTCAGTTTCGTGTACATTTTAAATAAAGCAATTCGAATGATTGACATTTATAACTGTTGTATATACAATGGTAACATGAAAACTGTTATAAATATTAAAACAGACAAAGAAATTAAAGAAAAAGCCCAAGAGTTAGCTCGTGAACTAGGAGTTCCTTTGAGCATTTTAGTTAATGCCTACCTTCGGCAGTTTATTCGAACCCGTGAATTTTCTTTCTCACTCGCTTATTCAATGAGCCCTGAGCTGGAAAAGATTATTGATGGAGTAGAAAAAGATATTATAAATGATAGGAATCTATCACCACGTTTTGATAGTGCTGAAAAAGCTATTTCTTTCTTGAACAAGAAGTGATAGATGAAACTAAGATTTCATAAAAGATTTATAAAGGACTACGACTTTCTTGACCAGAAAATTAAAGCAGCTTTTCAGGAACGGTTAAAATTATTCTTTGATAATCCTTATCACGTTAAATTGAAAAACCATCCCCTTAAAGGCAAATGGTATGGTTATAGAAGCATCAATATCTCAGGAGATATTCGAGCTGTTTATAAATTGAATGATGATGAAGAAGAAGTGATACTCATTACTATTGGAAGTCACAGTCAATTATATGGATAAATAAAATATATAAATATGTAAGATATGACTAAATCTCATTTCTGAAATAGAATTCTGCTAATTCCTATTACAAATAATAACTTTTTTATTTTGGACCAATGCATTTTGGTAATGTAAAAAATTGATAAATACAAAAAACAATGGAAATTATTATATTTACGCCTAATATTTAGAAATGAAATTTAATATATTTTAGCTATTGTTTAAAATATTGAGAAGTTATCCAAGTTTAATCTGTAAGTTATTGGTAAAACGGGCTTAATTCTATATAATAAGAAAAACTTGTTCTTCAGGGTATTATGTAATAAAAAAGGTACCATTTTAAAATTATTTTTGTTCAAATTTAGCACTGTCGGGCGAATGGCGGAGCCAAACAGCCCAGCGTAGACCTCGAAGATTTAAACGAAATTTATCCAGATTTTGCAGATGATCCTGAAGACCAAATTGATATAGATCTTTCTTTTGTAAGAAAAATAAAAGTCATATAAATATAGAGCTCGGTATAATGCCGGGCTTTTTTTATTTAATAATGTTTTAAACAGGAAGCTCTACAATGGGTATGGACAACTTAAGTACTAATAATAAAAATATTAATAAGGGTTCCAGGATGTCCTTTAGCCATTCAGCTGACTTTATAAAAAATAAAGAAAATAATTGTATCTCACCAGACAGGTTTTATACTGAAAAAGAAGAAGTAACTTTAAGATTTTATCAAACACCAAAAGCACTTTTTAATAATCCAAGATACAAGGGACTATCTTTAGGCTCAAAGCTTATGTATTCAATATTAAGAGACAGACTTGATATGTCCATAGAAAACAAATGGAAAGATGAAAAAGGCTATATTTATTTAATTTTTAGCATAGAAGAGCTTGCAAGCCTTCTGGAAATAGATAGAAAAGCTGTAATGCGGTATAAAAAACTACTGGTGGATTACAACCTAATAATTGATAAAAGGTTGGGTCAGGGAAGATCCAATATGATTTATGTTTTAAAGCCGGAGCTATGGGATGGCCAGAAGTCCCAAAAAGGGACTTCAAGAAGTCCTAAAACAGTACTTCCAGAAGTCCAGAATAAGGACACTAATGATACCTACACTAATAAGACTGATTTAAATAACGTTAATACAGCCGTCAGAAAAGAGGTTGTGGAAAACTCTGCTGAAGAGATAAGTGAAATAAACGCAGAAACTGATGAGGATGTTAACGAAATAAGAAGAAAAATAAAAGAATCTTTTAATGAAAATAAAAAACCTGATTTTATAAAGCCTTATGGTTTTAAAAAGGAAAAAAATACTTATCAAAAAGTCTTGAACTTAGAAGCCAATAACCTTGGAAAAAATGTTGAATCAAAAAAGTACATACTGGCAGAAAACGAGTCTTTTGTTCAGGAAATTGCAGAAGTGCTGGGGGATGATCATAGCCTGGGAGCCTTCAGGATTATAGTTGATAAAGTCCCAAAGCATCAGATAAGAATATTTTTAAGCATAATAAAGGACACTTATCTTATAGGAAGGATTAAAAAAAGCAGGGGCGCTATGTTTATTTCACTTGCAAAAGATTATGCTAGAGAAAACAATATTAATCTTAATTTTAAATGATTCTTATCTCTCAATATAAATTTTAAACAAAAAGGACAAATATGATATTATTAGTAAAAAGTGTTAACAGTATAGTAAACAACCAAAAAGAGGATAGCTCATTAATGGTTAACAGAAGACGGGATAAAGACTATATAAGAAAAGTCATTAGAATCAGCCAGAAATATATTGTGCTATGTGACTTTTTAGATTTTTATGCAGGATATAAAGAGATAAATAAGTTTGAATTTTACAACAATTTATTTAATTATTCTTTAAGTAAAATATCATCTGATTTAGGCTATAAATTTAAAAAACCAGCGCAATCAGTTTACGGAATTACAAGGTCATTTTTTTTAAACAAAAAAACATACAATCTGCTCAATAACACATATAATAAATCTCAGCAGCTATATAAATCCCTCTACAATGATTATTTGTCCCTTGGAAACTTTACTGAGCTGATACTGTATATTTATATTACTGAAAATATAGATAAAAAGATTCTTAATTTATTTAAATTTGATTTTGGAATTAAGAAAATTACTTAAAAGTTGATTTCTGCTTACTTTTTTATTGAATTAGTAGAACCATTAATTATCACGGATTCGAATCTTATTCTCTTCTACAATCCATAGCCTGCCTTTTATTTTTTCACGTTTAAGATTTGGAATTACACTTTTTAATATATCAAGCAGATGCAATTTGTCCTGATACTTTGGACGTATTACTATAATACCAGGATATTTATACGGTGGGTAATGCTTTATATCAGCAAAATCTAAATCAAGAGTTAATAAAATAAAATTTTCTTCCAGGCATTTATTAATTACTGCAGAGTCAACTTCGCCATTTAAGCCTTGTTCAAATACAGTCTTTGCTTCATACCCGGAAGACTTTAGAATTTCAACAAATTCAACTGGCAAATTTTCATCGATTTTGAAATTCAACTTTATGCTCCTATACCAATAGGAATAATTCGTTCTTTAGCCAGTTCCGCTCCATAGGAGATAGCAGCTTTAATATCTTCAGGGCAGAGAGTAGGATAGCTCTTTAAAATTTCTTCAGGACCAATACCGGCAGCAAGATTATCCAGTATTACTGTTACCATTATCCGTGTTCCCTTAATACAGGCTTTACCATGGCATATTTGTGGATCAACCGAAATACGATCAAGTAAGTCCATTTAAATTTTCCTCCACATATCATAATAGAATTTATATTAAGCTTATTATATAAAAATTTAGAATTTTCATCTATTAATTTTAAATCGACAAAAATATTTATATTCTTTATTGTTGTATAAACAACATTATGCTAATATTTATATATTTACACTAATAATATTTATTTGGAAATTAACAGTTATATTTTAACTTCTAATTAGAACAGTAACTTATATAAGATGGGAAAAGTCATATCAATATCAAACCAAAAAGGCGGGGTAGGAAAAACTACAACCTCATTAAATCTTGGAGCAGCAATAGCTGAAAAAGGTAAGAAAGTTCTGCTTGTGGATTGCGACCCCCAGGCATCACTTACCATTGTATGTGGAGTTGATATGAAGAAACTAGATAAATCACTGTATGAGGCAATAAACAGGCAAAACATTGATGAAGAAATAAATATAGCCGAAATCATACTTAAGACAAAAATAAAAAATTTAGATTTAATCCCTTCAAATATAGATCTTTCAAAGGCTGAAATTGAACTTATGAATATGCTGGACAGGGAAAGGATATTAAAGCATATCTTAGAGCCTCTTAGAAATATTTATGATTATATTTTAATAGACTGTCCGCCAAGTCTTGGTATTTTAACAATAAATGCTCTTACTGCTTCAGATGAAGTAATTGTTCCTGTTGAAACTGATTATCTTGCCTTAAGGGGAGCAGAAATACTTATTAATCAGACAGTAAAAAAGGTAAAAAACAAATTAAACAAAGAATTGAAAGTAATAGGAATTCTGCCAACAATGCATGACCCAAGGACTGTTCATGCAAGGGAAGTACTTGATAGCTTAAAGAAATATTTTTCAGATATTGTGTTTAAAACTGTCATAAAAGAGACCGTTAAATTTAAGGAATCTTCAGTAGGCGGCTATTCAATACTTGA
>VGAZ01000105.1 GCA_016870615.1 Actinomycetota bacterium
TATATTCCTCTATCGGCTCAGGCTCACTGCATGAATCGACTATTTGATCTATTTTCTGATTTAAGCTTTCATGCTCTTTCGAAGTTATAACACTTTCCTTAAAGAGCCTCCTTATCATGCATTTTGCAGATACATTAAAAAACCTCTTTAAATAAATAACATCTTCATAGCATATTTTTTTAATAAAATTTGTCCCAATCAACTCTTTTAAAGCAATTGATGGCACAAGAAAATGACCTGCAAATTCATCTGCAATCTGCTCTTTGGCTTTTTCATTTTCTACCCTTAAGTCACCTATGTAATCGGATTTATGGAAAATAAGGTGGGCAAGCTCATGAATTGCAGTAAAATACCTTCTCTCAACAGTTATCTCTGAATTTATATATATACAGTCTCCAAGTTTTTCATTGCTTTCAGAAAAACCGGATATAACCCTGTTTTGTGCCGGGAACTGGATTATTTTAATATCATTTTTTTCAAGTTCATAAATAGGATTTGATATGGCGCTATTTGGCGAAATATTAAAAAGGCTCCTTGTTTTTTCAGCGATGCTTTTAATTTTTTCTTTTTCAAATTTATCAAGGCTAAAACCCAGTTTTAATTGAAATGGCTGTATGCCATTTATTTTTTCAATCTCGTCATACTTTTTTATTTTTTCTGCAAACTTAATTTTTAGCCCGTCATCTATTGGTACGTCTGAACGGAATTTATAGTTTGAGCTGGGCTGGACTTGCTTATAGAAGAAATCAAGGCTTTTACCTGTAATATCTGCTATGGCAATCATTTTTTCAAAATCTATTATAGTTGTGCCGGTTATATAGTTATTTAAGGTTTGCCTTGATATATTTAATTTAGAGGATAACTGCTGCTGGGTAATGCTTGATTCTTTTAAGGCTTTTTTAATATTTTCCCCTATAATTTTATTTAAGCTTTCGCTTTTCATCTAAGCAGCCTCTAATATGTTGCGTTTAATATATTTTACAATATTATTATATTAACACTTAATTTATGCTATATTGTAAATAATATTTTACATTATGTAAATGGCTGGGCCTGGTTTAAATTATGAAGGTATGCATTCACAGGGGAGCAAAAGAAATTGGCGGAAGCTGTGTTGAAATTATCTCCTCAGATAGTAAGAGGATAATTATTGATCTTGGCCTTCCACTTGATGCTGAAAACAATGACATATCCTATCTTCCTGCAGTAAATGGCCTTGACGGAAGCGACCCTTCGCTTTTAGCTTTAATTATCTCTCATCCCCACCTTGACCATTTTGGTTTGGCCTCATATGTAAGCAGTAAAATACCTGTAATAATCGGAACTTATGCAAGAAGAATAATAGAAAGTGCTTCCCCGTTTTTACCCTTTGGGTGGAGCATACCTGCAAATGGCATGGACCTAAAAGATAAGATTACCATTAATATTGGCCCTTTTAAAATAACTCCTTTTTTGATTGACCACTCCGGATTTGACTCTTACTGTCTTTTAATCGAAGCAGAGGGCAAGCGACTATTCTATAGCGGTGACTTGCGTATGCATGGGCGAAAAGCCATATTGACTCAAAAGCTTATTTCAAACCCTCCAGCAAACATTGACGTATTATTTCTTGAAGGCTCAATGCTAAGCAGGCCCGAAGGCAACAGGGCCTTTCCTACTGAGGCTGATATAGAGGAAAAGCTTGTAGATTTATTTAAAGCCGCAAAAGGCATTTCCCTGATTCATGCATCTGCACAAAATATTGACAGGATTGTTTCAATATTCAGGGCCTGTAAAAGAACCGGGAAAAAATTACTGATTGACCTGTATGCAGCAGTAATTCTTGAAGCAACATCAAATAAGCATATACCACAGTCATACTGGCCCGAGGTTTGCCTTTATGTTCCTCAATGGCAAAGGATAAAGATAAAAAATAATGAGTGGTTTGATCTTTTAAAAAAACATTCCAGCAACCGGATATTTATTGAAAAAATACAGGAAATGCCCTCAAATTATGTGCTGCTTTTTCGTCCTGTGCATATCCATGATATAGAAAGAGCCGGGCTTACAAAAGATGCAGTATATGTATATTCTCAATGGGAAGGTTACTGGAAACAGGACAATTATTCTTTTTTGAGGGAGTGGATAAAGAAATACAGTATTCCTAAAATTAGCGTGCATACCTCCGGTCATGCAGGTGTGGATGTTTTAAAGCAATTTGCCAAAGCCTTAAATCCTGCAAAAATTGTCCCGATTCATACATTTGTACCGGAAAAATATAGGGAGATTTATAATAATGTTGAATTACATGATGATGGAGAGTACTGGGAGGTTTAGAATGAATGATTTTATTAATGAATGTGACAACTTGGTTCTAGAAGTGAAGGGATTATTAAAACAAAATACTGAGTGGATTTTGCGTTACAGGGAATATGCGGAAAAAATAATTTCTAATATTGAAACTATAAAGAGTCTTAAACATGGAAGATTCAGGGAATGGTCACCTTTGTATTTATACATGAATGTAACGCAGGCCAAGAGTCAGATGGAATTTAGCTTAAGATATTTGGGTCAGGAAGTTGCCAGGCTTAATGCCGTAAAAGATATGATTACTATCTCAACAAAAAACTTTGTTAAAAACAATGAAAGGGATTTTGGTTGCAAGATAAAATTGGATGATGTTGAATGGAAGTCAAAAACTGCTTCAGATTTTAGAAGACATTTTTTAAATTGCACGAAAAGAACGGATAACTCTGGAAAGAAAAACGAAGAGCATAGAATTGAAAGCCTTATATTGACTGAATTTTCCAAAAACACAGGGGCAAATAAAGCTTTTAGCTATATCCAGCCCGTAAAGATAGCAGGTGTTGCGCGTTTTCAAATGCCCACTCCTTTATATGCCAGTGATATTAATAATCTAAAATATTGCGGTTTTCGTGGTGGTGGCATAGATATCCTGGCTCGAACCGGGAGAGGTAGAACTACAAAATTATGCATAATGGAATTAAAAGATGAAAATGATAAGAAAGAACCACCTGCTAAAGTAATTAAGCAGGATTTAGCTTATGCAGTATTTATAATGGAACTGCTCAGAAGTGAAAGTGGCCAGAACTGGTGGAAAATATTTGGTTTTGGCGGTATAGTCCCCAAAAGCATCGAGCTGTATGTTGTATGTGTTATGCCCTCATCTAAAAACAATAACACTAGTTTTGCTGACAAAATAATATATAGTGGCAAGGACAACTTTCATTTTCAATATATGTACTTTCAGGAAAACAATAATGAAGTTGTTGATGTTGTAACTTCATTAAAAAAATATGTTTCAAAGTGAAGATATGAAGAGTTTACTAATAATTGATGGGTATAACGTAATAAAGAACTTCTATGCTGGAAGTACTTCTTTTTCTGATAAAAGAAAACAATTTATAAAGGACATTTCAAATTGCCTGGATTATAAAGATTTCACAAAAGTTGTTGTTTTTGACTCTAAGGAGCAAAGCTTTGATTATTCAGAAAAAGTTGGAGAAATTAAAGTTATTTATTCCGGGTATCATAAAAGCGCAGATTCTATAATTGAAAATATTGTTACCTCAAATACTAGTTATAATAAAATAATTGTTGTTACTTCCGATTTAGCTCTCCAGCAAGTAATTTTTGGAGTAAAAAATACTCTTCGAAAATCCAGCAGGGAGTTTTATTATGAAATAAGTAAAAAATAGTATTGTTTTTACATTTTTACTTGATTTATTTATCCTAATGCTTTTTTCAGTTGAAATACAGTAAACTCATCTCGATATATAATATCAAGCTCATCATCAACAGCTTTTCTAAAAATAGCTTTTTCTTCGTCACTTAATAGCCTATATATCCCCCTGTCCTCCCTGTAAAAATAAGGTTCACTTTTCCAGCTGGTTAAATGGGATTTATCTTTTTCTGCAGGATATTGAAATCTTGAACGCATGTTTATAGTATGATAATTTAAGGTTGCAGCAATCCCTTCCTCTGAATTAAACCTATTTTCTGAGTCCATTTTCATGACCTGTTTTATTATTCTGGACAGTTCTATTCCATCCTTATCGGCACCAAGCAGTTGGGCAACTTCCACCAAAATATCTATTTGCCTTCTCATTGTAAAATCACCTCTTCTTTGAAAAATTTCATGATATTTGCTTATCTAAAATGATAATAGTAAATAGATATATTTCAAGGGGAGGTGGTGGGGTGGTATTATATTATATTTATAAATTGTTAATAAATATCAATGTTTATTTTTTTTCCAAGGTAAGAAGCTGTTTTTATTAATGTTGGCAGCTTTATATCTTCAGCATGGTTTTCCATTCTTGATATGGCACTTTTTTTTGTCTGAAGCTTGTTTGCAAGCTCCTGCTGGGTAAGCCCAGCTGACTTTCTTATCTGCCTGAGAATTACCCCTATTTTAAACCGCTCATATCCTTTATCAAAATTAATTGAAAATTCCTTGTCTGTTTTTTTTCTTTTTTCTATATACTCTTGTAAATCACTCATACTTTTACTCTCCTGAAATAATCTTTTCTTTTCATAATAATGGTAATTTATTTCAATTTAGACCAAAAAATTATTTTAAATGAATTTAAAGGCAATAACTTGACTAAGCGTGCAGAATAAATACAATATATCTTAGAATCAGTTCGGTGGGTATTGATAAGAATTCCGGATTCTTACCAGTACCCATCATCTTTTTCAAGTTTCTGATTCTCACTTATTAGATTTTTAACCATTTTTATTAAATCTAACCAATAATAATATGGAGTTTTGCAATTTTCAAACACCTATAAAGGTTTAATCCATCAATGTAATAGATTATGCGATCTTTCATTTTATTGGTTTTAAGAAGGTAAAAGCCCTCAAAAAATGAGGGCTTTTAAACAGAGTTATACCCTGTCGTTGTATATTTAATTCTGGATTAGACAACATAAACAATTTAATAATTTTTAACCATTTTGTCAAACTTATCAATACCAGAAAAACAATACCAGGAAAAAATTGACAATTCGATTAGGGATTGTTAGTATAATAATATAATTTTAAAGGCAGGTTTTATTATAAAGCCTGTCTATTGTTTTTTATACAACTATCCCTCACTCTGCTTAAATAGATAATTTTATTTTTGAAAATTCCACTTTTAAATAAATTTGAAGTATCACTTTTACATGGAAATAGAAGTTTATGCAGTTTATCATTTCTTAAAAGATATTTTGCTAAGAAATAATAATCACCATCTCCCGCAACAATTACAGCCTTATCGTATTGATTTATTTTTATTAGAGAGTGTGCAACTAGATTAGTGTCAACATTAGCTTTAATTTCCATTTTATCATTTTTAAATCTGTATGCTGGTTTTTTCAATGACAAAATAAAACCAATTTTTCTTAATTTTTTATATCGATAGTGATTTCTATTTTCCGTTAAACCTATAAAATAGAAAGCTTTTGTAACATATAATTTGTTTTTAAGAAAATTATAAAAAATCTCATAAGAAAATTGATAATTATATTTATTTATACTTGTAAATAGATTTTGCCCATCAATGAAGGCATAATTATTAAACATTATTTGTCCATTTATATAATTATATATATTACTATTTACATAATAAATAAAAATGATATAATTGCAATAAAAATATTATAATTGCATAAATTAGAAAGCTTCTTTTGGCAAAAGTGTATGAAATTAAAATTATTAATTGAACTAATAATATGAACCCAGCTATTGCAAAACAGATAATTGAAGATAAATTAAACGGTATGCCTGATAACATAATCGGCAATAAATATAACGTTAATTTAAAATTTATTGAAAAAGTAATAACTGAGCATACTGGAGTTAATATAAGTAATCCTTCCTTAAAAAAAACAGGAAGTAAAAATCTGCTCCCTAAAGATTTTGAACTTGAAAAAAGCACAGTCTGGAGCTTTAAATCAAGGGGAAGCTGGGCAACACATAACGGTAACTACCGGGGCAACTGGTCCCCATATATTCCAAGAAA
>VGAZ01000106.1 GCA_016870615.1 Actinomycetota bacterium
TAAATATGGTATGTGACGGGATAATTTGCTTAAAACTGGTAACACACTTACCAGAAAGGATAAATTTATAATAAACAAGGTATTTTCGATATAAAATAAGCAAGAATATTACTGTGGTAATATATTTTATGTGAAACTATGATTGCGCCGGCCGATTTTATGCAAGGTTTTATTTAAGGGAATTTTAACTTTTTTTAAAAATCCGCCTAATCACAGTCTATATAATCATTTTGAGCATAGTCATCAAACAAGTCTGCAACTGCAAGTCTTTTTAGGGGAGGCCTGCCCGTCTAAATTAATTTATGCCCAGCCAGCTAAGGATCTTTTTTATAACCTTATATTCTTCTATAAATGCAATAATGCGCATTTATGATGCCCTATGATATATCGGGAAATATTTTCCATGGACCTAGTATCCCCTGGATAAATCCTTTCACCACAGTACACATTAAAACCTTAAGTGGCTCCATGAGCAAATTAGCTCTATTACTCTATCTGTAATAAGTCCCCTTCTTTTAAGCATGGACAGGATTTTGTGCCTAAATAGAGGTTCAAGTGCAGGGCCTTCAAGATCTGCAGCAGCTGCATAAAAGATGCCATCATCCCCAAAGCCCCCATCAGCACAGAGTATATGAAGATGTGGGTTAAACCTGAGCATATCGCCAAATGTCTGTATGGAGCATTAGACAGCGAATAATAAAGAGGGCTGCAATTTTTGACATTTTGCAATATATTTACTATTATAATTACTAATAATGCAAATATTATAACAAATTAAGTATATATATTGTTTAAAAAGGTATCATGTTAAAAAGATTAATTACCAGTGAATTAATAAATTGGAAGGACAGCAAATACAGGAAGCCCCTTATTTTAAAGGGTGTGCGCCAGTGCGGAAAAACATATATACTTAAAGAATTTGGAACACAATATTATGAGGATACAGCATATTTTGATTTTGAGAAAAACCCGGCTATTGCAGAGAAATTTGAGCAGGACCTGGACCCTGAAAGAATAATTATTGAGCTTGGAATCCTTAATAAAAAAATAATCAGGCCAAAAGCAACGCTGGTTATTTTTGACGAAATACAATTCTGCAGCAGAGCGTTGACATCTCTTAAGTATTTTTATGAAAAAATGCCCGGGTATCATATCGCTTGTGCCGGCTCCCTTCTGGGAATTGCACTGGCAAAGCCATCCTCTTTTCCAGTTGGTAAAGTGGATTTTTTAACACTATACCCAATGAGTTTTTATGAATTCTTGCTTGCAAATAATGAAAATATGCTTGTTGATTACCTTGGAAAAATTAAAATAGATTCTTCAATTTCAAAAATATTTGCTGATAAATTAATAACACTTTTAAAGATATTTTATATTACAGGAGGAATGCCAGAAGTGGTGTACCGCTGGATCCAAACCGGTGATATTGCTGAAGTCGAAAAAGTTCAGGAGATGATTTTAAATTCATATGAACTGGAATTTGCAAAACATGCGCCGCCAAAGGACTTTCCAAAAATTTCAAAGATCTGGAACAGTGTACCGGGCCAGCTTGCCAGGGAAAACAGTAAGTTCATTTATGGCCATGCCAGTCAAGGAGCCAGGGCCAAAGACCTTGAAGATGCGATGCAATGGTTAATAAGCGCAGGAATGGTGTATAAAGTTTGCATGATAACTAAACCAGGCATACCCGTATCATCTTATTGTAACAGTAATTATTTCAAGCTTTATTTATCGGATATCGGGCTTTTAAGGAAAATGGCAAATCTGCCTGCTGATTCTATTCTTGACAATAATTTGCATTTTAAGGAGTTTAGAGGAGCATGTGCAGAAAACTATGTTTTATGTGAGTTAATCAGCATAACAAATAAAGTACCCGTTTACTGGAAATCAGAAAATATAGCAGAGGTTGATTTTATAGCCCAGTTTGATTCAAAAATAGTTCCTATTGAAGTGAAGGCGCAGCAGAATTTAAAGTCCCGAAGCTTGAGCATATACCGTCAGAAGTTCAGTCCTGAAGTCTCAGTAAGAGCATCAATGATGAACTTGAAAAAAGATAATGACCTCTTAAATATTCCGCTTTATCTTTTCTGGACAATTAAAAATCATATTTAAATTATTAGTAACTTGGATCTTTCAGATATAAATATAATTGCTGCAGGGGTTTTAAGCCCCATTTAGTGATTGTTTGGCTAAAAAGATTGATTTTTTGGCCGAGGCCTGCCCCTTCTAAATTCATCTATGCCCAGCCAGTCAAGAATCTTTTTTATAACCTTATAATCCTCTATAAAGGCAATAATGCGCATTTGCCATTTACATTTAGGGCACGCCAGTGTATCCACAAATGCATTTAAATACTAAGCAACTGTCGTTTTGTCAAAACCTTTGCTAATATTTTCCAAATCCCTAATCATTATTGTTAATATGTGGTTCGCCGTATTGTCGCTAATATATTCGCCATATTGTCAATTTTTTACTTAATCAATAATCCCTGCAGAAATTGCCACCACGATAAGAAAACCTGTATGAATTGATATGGTGCTGCAGTTAAACCATTCTCATTTTAATAATTGTACTTAACTGCACCAATATCAACAGGGCGCTTTACAAAAACATCAGTTAGGAATCCAAGAGTAAAAAGGGGTATGCTTTTGACTTTCTACAAATGGGTATAAAGATATTATCCTATCATACTTATCCGCAATACCTTTGGGCTGGGCCATCAGTCCATCATTTCCATCTCCCATAAGGGGATATTTCCGTCAACCTTATAATGCATAAAGCCCATGTGAATGGGATCAGGTGTGCCATCATTTTTTGACACTATAACAGTAAATAAAAAGTAGTTTTTTTCGGTTCCGCCCCTGTTGTCGCTGTCTATTTCAATTGAAACAACTGTCTGGCCAAGTGATTCAAAATATTCAATGACAGGTTCAATTACATTTGACTGGAGACCGTTAATATCAGCTTCCGAGTAGAAAGCTTTGGCAATAAAAAATACCTGCGGAAGCACCAGTCCTTCTGGAAACAAAGACCCGGAATCTTTGGCAGGCATTTCTTCTTTGGCTGTCTCTGCTGTTGTTTCAGCTTCTTTTTCCTCTGCAGTTTCTTTTGGGGGACTTGACTGTTCACTTTTAGCTGTTGTTTCTGTCTCTTGAGGCGTTTCAGTTGCAAGATCCGGGAGAAGGGTGCAGGGGCCACAGAGAGAGGCAACAGAAAAGATAGCTATGGCTGTAATAGCTGCCAATAAAATATATATTTTTTTATTGCTCATTTTTTTAATTTATCCTCCATATTATTTTCCATATCCTCCAGTAAGAGAATTATTATAATTTAATGAATTAGAAACAGTGTTTACAATATTATTTTGAATTTACAGGAATATCATAAACCATAATGTATTCTGAGGAAAATCCCGCGCTTCTTGTTAAAAAATAAAAATTGACTTTTTTCTTTACTTTAAAGCCCATTCGCTCATAAAGAACTTTTGCCTTCGGATTTGTATCCACAACTTCAAGAAGTACCTGGCCATAGCTATTCTGGCGGGCAAATTCTATAACAGCCTCAATAAGTTTTGTACCAATACCCCTGCCCCTGCAGGATTTATCGACAGCAATCGAGTCAATCCTGACAGTTTCTTTTTGCACCTTTGGGGTCATAAGCCTTAGCCCCCAGTACATGAAAAAACTTTTTAACGGACTGTAATATCTTTTCAACGTGTCATAATTAATATCTGTAAAGTTTTTGTCATCATAATGAAGCCCGGCCATACCGGTTATTTTTTTATCTTCCACTGCAAGTATTATCCTGTCTGTATTAAGGCTTTTTTCATAAATGGATATGGCTTTTTCCTTTGATTTTATAAATGCTGTTATTTTTTGCTCAAACGCTTCATAGAAAATGCGCAATACTTCACTTTTTTGAAAACCTTCATTGTATTGTATTATTTTTATATTTAAATCATTGTTCAAAGACTCTTCCTTTATTAAAGTTTCCACTTTTTATATTATAATTTTACCAATTATATGTTTAATATTAATACATGTTTATGTATAATTGCATAATATTTTTACTGGATAATTATCATGTATTTTTATGGAATGTGCAATCTGTCGCTTGAAACAGTGAAGAAGCAAAAATATTGTTTTCCGCTTATAGGGCACAGCAGGATAATTATTTTTCAGCAGGGTTTGATTTTTAAATTACCCTTAATAAAAAACTTAAAACCTGTAAAATGACATCATTAAATATAAATATAAGGTTTGCCAAAGAAACAGAGTGCGCGCTTTTGGTTGATTTTATAAAAGAACTTGCCATTTACGAAAAGCGCCTTGCAAGCGTTAAAGCAACTGAAGAAAATATTTATGATATAGTTTTTAAAAGAAATATAGGCCAGGCAATAATTGCCGAGGCAAATAATGAACCTGTTGGATTTGCTCTTTTCTTCTATAATATTTCAACTTTTGAAGGCAAATGCGGAATATATATAGAGGATATGTATGTTAAGGAAAAAATGCGTAATAAGAGTATCGGGAAAAGCATGTTTTCATTTATTGCCAGGTATGCAATAAATAATGGCTGCAGCAGGCTTGAATGGACAGTGCTTAAATGGAACAAACCATCTATTAATTTTTATAAAAAAATTGGGGCCGAGCCAAAGAATGAATGGGATATTTATAAATTAAGCGGCAATGCCCTGGAAAGGCTGGCATGGAAGTAATACCTGCAAGAGTTTTTAACCTTCTTTATGTGTACATAGATATTGTGTGGCTCGTTTTTTTCCTTGCAATACTTATATGGAAAAAAAAGTATATGGCAGCAATTGCAGGCGCGGCTGGCTCACTTATATATTTTTTAGTCGATTACGGGATTTTCTACCTTGCGCTCGGCACAAGGACAGTGGACGGCGCAAATACTGCGGCCTTACTTTTATGGCTGAGCATAAGTTATGGCCTTACAAACTTTGCCTGGATATGGCTCTGGCTTGACAGGGACGGACATGCGCTTGAATGGTCGCTCCTTATTATTTCAGCCTGGATTGCAACAGCACTCTTGAGCCAGAACTTTGGGGCAAATTTCCAGGAAATAGCAATACAGCGGGGCACCTCCTCATATCATGGAGTCATGGCTCTGCTTTTATTTACCGGCTATGCAATACTTATAATATCCAATCTCAAAAACAGGGCAAGGCCGGAAAAGAGAATAAATATATACTGGATTCTTGCAATCGGCATACTTGTACAGTTTTCATGGGAAGCTGTGCTTCTTATTACAGGGATAAGGGCAACCGGCATTATGCCTCTTATAGTGAACTCACTGCTTGAGACAAATATGGGTCTGCCATTTCTTTTCCTTATACACCGCTCAATTGCATCAAGATACAGTGAGAGTCTTGTAAAAATAAGAAAATAAGGGAAAAAGGGGACTGTCCCCTTTTTATATATTAATATGTTACTTGCACTTAGCACGCTGCTATATATAAATGAAAATCCGCAAAACGGTGTGGACTTTTCCGGCATAAATACTGCCGGCATTAATAATGTTGAGCTTTCTTTTCCTGTCCATGCAAATGAGCTAACACTTAAAAAAATATACAATCAGGGCCTGAAGGTGATTTCCGGCCATGCTGACTTTATCAATATGGATATTTCAAGCCCTGATAAAAAGTTAAGACAAAACAGCATAAATATTATTAAAGAAAGAATACTGTTTTTAAAAGAAGCTGGCGGCAAATTCCTTGTTGTGCATCCGGGTGATTTCTGCCAGACGGAGGAGGAAAGAAGCATAAGGCTTGGCTTTTCAATAAACAGCCTTGATGAAATCCTTCCATATGCAGAAAAAAATGGTGTTTGCATAGCAATTGAAAACATGCCAAACAGCTTT
>VGAZ01000107.1 GCA_016870615.1 Actinomycetota bacterium
TCTTTACCAAGTATTTCCATTGTGCCAAACATCGGGGGGCTCACCCGTGCGCCCCATATTGCCGCCCTTATAATCTCTGCCACTTTACGAAAACCTATATTTCTTTTTTCTGAAATGCTGCGAAGCGCTGTTTCAATTTCCTGGTGCGAGAAGTCATCTATTTCCTTTAGTAGTATCAGGGCATCTTCTATAATATTAAGAGCCCTTTCTTTATTTGACTTTATGTATTGGATAAAATCGTCCTCGTAAGATATATCTTCAAAAAACTTTGCAGTTACATCCTGAGCCTCTTTTAAGGTTTTCACTCTTTCCTTAATAAGAGGGATAATTTTTTTTATGACAGGCAATACTGCAGCAGTCTTTTTGGCTGTGCCGCCTTTATATTCTGCAGAAACAACTCTTTTTTCCAGCAGCTTTTCAAGCTCTTCTTGACCCATCTGCCTTATATAATGGCCGTTTAACCAGAGAAGTTTTTCATAATCAAATTTTGCAGGCTTTTTATTTATATCTTCAAGACTGAATTTATTAACCAGGTCATTCAGAGAAAAAACTGTTGTCTTCTCATCAAAGGCCCAGCCAAGAAGCGCAAGATAATTCCTTATGGCCTCAGGTAAAAACCCTTCATCCCTGTATGCTTCAATGGATATGGAGCCGTGGCGCTTGCTTAACTTCTGCCCGTCTGCGCCATGTATCATGGGAAGGTGAGTAAATACAGGAAGCTCTGCATTTAAAGCCCTGTATATAAGCATCTGTTTCGGGGTATTTGAAAGATGGTCCTCGCCTCTTATGACATGGGTAATTTCCATCAATATGTCATCAACTGCAGCAGAGAAGTTATACGTGGGAAGCCCGTTTGACCTTATTATTATAAAATCTTCCTGCGTGCCGCTGCTGACTGTTATCGGGCCGTAAACAGTATCTGTAAAAGCTATTTCATAATCTTGTGGAACAAGAAGCCGTACTGTAAAGGGCAGTCCTGCCTTTAGTTTCTCCTCAATTTCAACTTTGTCCAGATAATAGCATTCCCTGTCATATTCATAATAGCCCGCGTCTTTTTCTGACATAAAAACCCGGCGTTTTTCCGCCAGCTTTTCCTGGCTGCAGAAACAGTAATAAGCATTTCCATTTGCTATCATTTTTTTGGCGCAGCTTGCATAAATATCTTTTCTCTGGGACTGCCTGTATGGGCCGAAGCTGCCCCCGATATCAGGCCCTTCATCCCATTGCATACCGAGCCATTTTAAAGAATCCATTATAAGGTCAATGGAGTCTTCCATGTGGCGGGACATATCTGTGTCTTCGATGCGCAGTATAAATTTGCCTTTTGTCTTCTTTGCAAAAAGCCAGTTAAAAAATGCTGTCCTTGCGCTTCCTATATGAAGATATCCTGTAGGGCTTGGAGCAAACCTTGCTCTTACAGCTATAGGTCCGGATATTACTGTCTTGCTGTTTTTTATAATATTATCCATATCCTGTATATTTTATCCCTTTATATCTGCCCGTTTCAAATTTATGGAGCCAAAAGCCCGGCATATGAAATTATAAATTGATTTTAATTAAAAGAAAATTTAAAATTTAAGAAACAATTGTGCATTCAACAAAAAAACATATTTAATATTTATATAAAAGGCATTTATGGCAACTCAAAAAGAAATTTTAATCAGGGTAATTGAAAATATGAGCAAAAAGCTTATTGCTGCAGAAAATGAGTTAACCGAACTTGATTCCATTGGGGATGCTGACTGCGGCTCCGGCGTCAGGCGTGGTTTTGAGGCTGTTTCAGGCGTGATGGAAGAATTTGGCAGCCTTGAAGTTGGCGATATTTTAAAGAAAGTCGGGTTTACCCTTGCTTATACAATTGGCGGCACAAGCGGGGCAATGCTTGGAACAGGATTTATTGAAACAGGAAAAAGCATAGGAGAAAAAACCGATCCTTCGGCCTCTGACTGGGCAAATGCGGTCCAGAGTGCGCTTAATGTTATAAAGAGGAGGGGCGGAAATACAAGCGTTGGAGATAAAACGCTGGTTGACTCGCTTGAACCGGCAGTCTTTACAATGAAAGCAATACTTGAAGCCAGCCAGCCGCCGGAATCGGGTACAGGTGAGGGCAGCACAGATAATGCCGCCATGCTGCAGCTTATTGAAGGCGCTTTCATGGCTGCAAAAGAAGGCTCTGACAGGACAATTGACATGATTGCAAAAAAAGGAAGGGCTTCTTATGTGGGCCAAAGAAGCAAAGGAAACAGGGATCCCGGTTCCCTTATAATAGTTATTATGTTTGAAGCGGCCCTTGAGGTTTTAAGGAGTGGCAAATGAAAAAGATAATAAACAAACCTGATGATGTTGTAAATGAAATGCTAAAAGGGCTGGTGCTGGCAAACCCCGAAAAGCTTTCTGCAGTATATGATAAAAGAATAATATACCGCAAGGACCCGTATCTTAATAAAGTTGCAATAATATCAGGCTCTGGAAGCGGCCATGAACCCGACCAGGCTTTTTATGTGGGCAGGGGTATGCTGGATGCAGCATGCGCAGGCCCTGTTTTTGCCGCACCCACTCTTGATGCCATTGTTGATGCTGCAAAAATAGTGGATAGGGGCAGGGGAGTCCTTTTTCTTGTAAAAAATTATACGGGCGACAGGGCAAATTTTGAGATGGCAAGTGAAATGCTTGAGTTTGAGGGCGGGCCCAATGTTGACACTGTTATAATAAATGATGATGTCGCAGTTAAAGACAGCACATACACAGCAGGGCGCAGGGGAGTTGCAGGGGCGATGTTTGTCTATAAAATTGTCGGGGCAAAATCCGAAGAGGAAGGCGTTAATCTTGCCAGCCTTAAAAAACTTGCAATGGAAGTCAATGACAATGTCCGCTCAATGGGTTTTGCCTTAAAATCATGCACAACGCCTGCAAAAGGCTCACCCACATTTGATCTGGGGGATGATGAAATTGAGATGGGTGTGGGCCTTCATGGCGAGCCCGGAAGACAAAGACTCAAACATATGCCCGCAAACCAAATAATTAAAAAAATAACTGATTCAGTAATTGAGGATCTTCCATTCATTTGCGGAGATGAAGTTGCAGTGATGATAAACGGCCTTGGCGGCACCCCCATAGGAGAATTATATATTGCAGCAGGCATCGTACTTGATATGCTTAAAGACTTAAAAATAAAGGTTTTTAAAACTTATGTAAATAATTTCTGCACATCCCTTGATATGGAAGGATGCTCGGTAAGCCTGCTTAAATTAAATGAAGAGTTTAAAAGGCTTCTTGAAAGCCCTGCAGACATACCTGTGAGGTATTTTTAATTTCCTTAAGAATATTTGCTTTGGGATTTTTAATTATAAAGTGTTTTAAAACCCCGCTGTGGCAGATCTTTATTTCGAATAATGTAGTAATGTATTAAACCAGGAGAATATGCTTAAAAAACTCAGGCTTCAAGAAAAATACAGCATTTATTATTTTTAAAAAAAGGTGCAGCATTTACATGAAAAGATTATTTATAAGCGTTTCCAAAAATATTTTCTTATTTTTATTTCTATTATCTTTTATGCTTATTTCCTTTTTACCTTTATCGCCGGCTATAATTTTATCGCCTGAAGGCACAAAAAACTTATTTGGGCTTGGGAGCACCCCTGCAGTCGCTGAAAGTTATGACTTTGTGCTTGTTATTGATGAGTCAGGGAGCATGAAGAAAAATGACCCGGCAAACTTAAGAAAAGATGCAGCAAAGCTTTTTGTCTATCTTGCCGAGACATTAAATAAAGGAAACAGGGTGCTTGTAAGCGGGTTTGGCAAAACTACTAATATTTACCTGCCTTTAACGGATATAAGCGGCAATGAGGGACAGATAAGCTCAGCTATAGATAAAATCCAGAGCAGCCAGGCTTTAACTGATATGAAAGGCGCACTTAAAAAAATAAAAAATGAGCTGGACTTCAGGACCGATAAGAAAAAGACAGTTGTCATATTTTTAACAGACGGCTCGCTGACAATTGAAGATATTCCTTTGGAAACCGGAGACAGTGAACAGCCTTCAAGAGATAGGCCGAAAAAACCTCCATCAGATGACGGACCTTCCGCTGTACCAGATAATAAAACAGATACATTTAAAGAAGATAAGCTAAAAAAGAACGATAAAAACAGCCAGGATGATAAGCCCGAATCAGTAGAGGATGCGCCAAAACGGGAATCAGATTATCTTGAAATATATAAAAAAGAACTGCTTGATCTGTGCAGGCAGTACAGCAATTCAGGCATAGTCATACATCCGATAGCTTTTACGAAGGAAGCAGAGCTGCAGGTACTTGAACAGATGGCAGACATTACAGGCGGAATCTGCTATAAGCCCCAGGAAGCAAAAGACTTAAGAGCCTCATTTTTAGATATACTTGGCAACCTTACAAGCAGGTTCATAAAAATAGAAGAGCAGCAGGGGCCTTCAGCAATTACAGGGGATTTTACCATTGGCAATTATATAAAGGAGCTTGTTGTAATAGGCCTTAAAAATAATTATAACCAGGCCCCTTTAATAAAAATATCCGGTCCTGATGCTGGAAGTGTTTCGTATGATAAATATATTGAGGAAAACATATTTAAAATAGCAAAAATAATAAATCCTGCAAAAGGAGATTGGAATTACCAGGTAAACGGGGATGCGGTATTTGTTTTTGATATAGTAAGCTCAGCACTAATAGAACCCCGCTACAGTCTTTATGCCGCCGGTGCCGAAGTACCGCTGGAAATAGACATAACAGGGGTCCTGGGTGGAAGCGAAGAAGACACCCCAGGGCTGTTAGTTGAAATACTTAAAGATTTTAAAGTCACTGCTTCAGTGCAAAATCCGGATGGGAAAAACATAGATGTTGAAAGCATCAATGACTCCGGAACCGGTACTGATATAAAAAGCCCCGACGGTATTTTTACCGGCACATTCGCCAGTACTTCAGAACCAGGATATTATGATATTAATTATTCTGTTACACATTTGCCTACGGGTGCTGTATCAAATAAAGTTTTAAGCTTTTTAACAATAAAATATCCTGTAAAAATTGAAGTGATAAAACCATCCGGACAGTATTACCAGCCCGGAAGCGATGTGGATATTATTATAAAAGTTGAAAATACATCTGCTGAGGATCAAGCAGGGGCAGAAAATGGCTTAATATTTACTGCTGACGTGTCTTCTTTGCAGGGAATTATTGCAAAAGACTTGCTGCTGCTTGATAATGGCCAGGGTGCTGACGAAAAAGCGGGAGACGGGCTTTACAGCGCAAGGTTTGCAGGCACCGCATCTGAAGGCATTTACAGCATAGATTATTTTGTTGCAAAGCCGTCTATATCATCCCAGGCCGCCTGCACTGCAATTAAATCGTCTTTTTCTGTAAAGGCGTCAGCTGTTGTTGATATAGAAATAATCAATAATGCCTTTGCCGGAGAAGCTGTGCCCATAAGCATTGATTTAAACAGTTCCGGTTTAATCATAGATGCCGGAAATTTTGGCGATGTCCTTATTTCATATGTTCTTACAATGCCTGATGGCTCAACAGCCCGGGGAAACCTTTACGATGATGGAAATGCCGCAAATGCTGACAGTGCAGCTGCCGATAACATTTATTCTGCACTTCTAAGCGGGCTTGACCAGACCGGCAGGTATGATATTCAAATCCTGGGCAGCCTCGCTGGCAAAGATAATTTGCAAAATAACTCAAACCCGGATGATGGCCAGGTTATTTCAATAACCTCTGAAGGGGTATTTTACAAGTATTATAAAATAAAGAA
>VGAZ01000108.1 GCA_016870615.1 Actinomycetota bacterium
TTTTTTCGAAAATAAAAAATAAAGAAAAAGAGTTCAAAGAAGAGTGACACCCATATATTAAAACTTGCAAGGCTTATTAAAAAAATCTATGAAGGATCCACTGGTGTGCCCCAATTGCAAAGGGCAAATATTTTTGCATATTTTTTATTTATAATCCCTTGTTTATTATGAATTCATCCTTTCTGGCAAGGGCATTAACGGTTTTAATTAAATTATCCTGTCACATATCATATTTATGCCTGGGGGATCCATAAGGAAGTTCTTATGGTATGGGGTATCCAGAAGTGAGTTCCTGTAAATCAATAGAGAAACGCTCTAAAGGCAAATGAGAACAAGGCTTATTGCAGCAACCATTTCCACAGGGGAACAAACTTTATTTCTTTACCTTTAAATTTATCCAATTGTTCATAATCCCAGGTGATAATAAGTAAGTCATTGCATAAAAGTTCTTCACTTGCTTCAATCAAGGCTTTTATTTCTCTTTCTTTTGTCTCCGGCTTGTCAGTTCTGTAGCAAACCTGTATCAGCTGGCTTACAGCAATTCCATTTTTTACAAGAAAATCTATTTCTTTTCCATTTCTGGTCCTGTAATAAAATAAATCAAGATTTGCCCTAAAACCTTTCCTTAAATTTTCTATAAATACAACATTTTCCATCAATTTGCCAAAATCCTGGGAAAACCTGGAAGAAACCAGTGAGCAAAAACCATTATCAACTATATATATTTTTTTTGGGGCGTTTATCTGTTCTTTCATTTTAAAAGAAAACCTGTTTAATATAAAAACAAGATATGCTTCTTCAATATAGCCTAAATAGTTCTGCAGAGTGGTTGTGCTCCTGAAATCAAGGATTTTTTTAAGTTTTAAAAAGCTGTATTCAGAAGCAAAATTACTTCTTAAATAATTGCTTAGCTCATATATCTTCTGTGAATATTTTACCTTATACCTTTTTACAACGTCTTTAAATAAAATAGCATCATATAAAGTCTCAAGGTATATTGAGGGCTCAAGTTTTTTTAAAACAACTTCAGGAAATCCGCCATCTGAGAGGTATTTCTCCAGCGTGTAAAGCAAATTCCCTTGATGCTCAGGAATATTCTGTGTCTGTGTGCTGGCAGCAAAATCGGCTGTTTTGATAAATTCTTTAAAACTGAATGGAAATATCTCTACAGGAATATATCTTCCGGTAAGGGTTGTTGAAAGCTCTTTGCTTAACAGCTTTGCATTTGACCCGGTTAGGATTAAATTATAACCCCTTCTGTGCAGTTTATTTACAAAAATCTCCCAATTATCAAGGTTTTGGATTTCATCAAAAAATATATATTTGCTGCCGGGATAGACTTCAAATAAAGCCTGCAGTATTTTGTCGTAGTTATCAGTTTTTAAAAGATTTTCATCATCAAAATTTAAATATGCAAATTCTTTGTTTTTAAGCATTAGAAATGCGCTTACAGATTTTCCTGCTCTTCTTGGCCCTGTTATTATTTTTATTAAGTCACTTTCAATTAATTGCTGCGCATTTGCTAGCTTTTCCCTCAAAACATAATCTTTGGAAATCAGTTTCTCTTTTTCAAGTTTATGCTGGATTACTGTGTTTTTAATCATTGTAAATCACCTGTTAATTAAATATACTGAATAAAATATATCATTTTTGTCCAGTACATATATTTTATTGAATAAAATATTAATTTTCAAGCAATATTTTTAATTGCGGGTTTAATATGGTTTTATTAATATTTGCATTATTGCATTCTATACCCGGGAGGTTATGAAGCAAATTCCTATAAATAAAACTGGAAAGGAAAAATATAGATTCACGATTATTTATAATTGAGTTTATTATTAATATAGTTGACTTTTATACAAAATATAACTTATTTATGCTTGACATTATTACAAAAAATTAATATATTATGGTTTACTTCAGGAAATAAAGGATCTAACAGAGGAAAAGTGTTTAACCGGTCAATAATAAAAGAGCTTCAAAATTGGGCAAATAAAGAGAATAGAAAGCCACTGGTGCTGCGTGGTGCGCGCCAGGTTGGTAAAACTGTAGCTGTTGAGATTTTTGCAAAGCAGTTTGACCAGTATATTCACTTAAATCTTGAAACTGCTTCAGACCGCCGGATATTTGAATCAAAATATGATATTGAAGAACTTATACAGGCAATATTTTTTGAAAAGAATAAGAAGCAGGTAAAAGGCAAAACTCTTATATTTATAGACGAAATACAGAACTGTCCCGATGCTGTTTCGATGCTTAGATATTTTTATGAATCTGCCAGTGATTTTTTTGTAATAGCAGCCGGTTCTCTTTTAGAGTCTTTAATTGGCAGAAAAATTAATTTTCCTGTTGGCAGAGTGGAATACCTTTATATGAAACCTCTGACCTTCAGGGAATATCTGGCAGCAATGGGCGATAATTCTTCAGCTGAAATTCTTGACGACATACCTGTTCCTGATTTTGCCCATGAAAAATTATTAAAAGAGTTTTACAACTACACACTTATTGGTGGCATGCCGGAGGTTGTAGGTGTTTATTCAAAAACTAAAAATGTAGTTGAGTTAAGGCCAGTATACGAAAGCCTGCTTCGTTCATACCTTGATGATGTAGAAAAATATGCCCGAAACGATACTCTTGCCCGTGTAATACGCCATTCAATTGAGAGCTGTTTTTATCTGGCAGCAAATAGAATAAAATTTGAGGGATTTGGCAATTCCAGTTATAAATCCCGGGAAGTTTCCGAGGCATTAAAAACCCTTGAAAAAGCAATGCTTATATATTTGATATATCCAACAACAGCCGTAGAGCTGCCAGCTATGGCTGATTATGAAAAATCTCCAAGGCTGCATGTACTTGACACAGGACTTGTAAATTATTTTGCAGGTCTTCAGAAAGAGTTATTTAGCACCCGGGATTTAAATGGTGTTTATGAGGGCAGGATTGCAGAGCACATTGTGGGGCAGGAACTGCTTGCACAAAGCCAGGCTCTAACTGAAAAAGTACTTTTTTGGGTAAGAGAAAAAAAGCAGTCAAATGCCCAGGTCGATTTTGTTATTCCTTTTGAAAATTATATTATTCCTGTTGAAGTAAAGGCAGGAAAAGCAGGAAAGCTGCGTTCCCTGCACGAGTACATTAACAGGACAGGTCATAAATATGGTGTAAGGGTGCATTCAGGGAAATTAAAAATTGACACTGCAGAAACTATAAACGGCAAAAAGTTTTTTCTTTTAAATCTGCCATTCTATTTAACTGGTAATATTAAAAAATATCTTTACTGGTTTTTTGAAATGGTTGCTAAGTAGCAGTGGCACAAACCCTGGTCCGTTATCTGTAAACAATTATATATGATTTTTAATTGTCCAGAAAAGATAAAGCGGAATATTTAAGAGATCATCATCTTTTTTCAGGTTCATCATTGAAGCTCTTACTGAGACTTCAGGACCCAGGGGATGCTAAGTCCATGGAAAATATTTCCCGATATATCATAAGGGCATCATTTTGAAGCTGAGAGGCTAAATTATTTAAGTGAAGACTTAAAAGTAATATATAAATCCAAGAGCGGAAATGATACCAAAGAATTTGAAGCAGTAGACAGATAATTTTTTCATTATGCAGTTAATATTATCGCTTCATGTTAACGCACGCGTGCGTTAACCGTGCGTTAACAGGGTGTGTTACTTTTGGATTAGGTATTTCGAATATCGTCCTTTCCCGGATAGTTCCAGCTTTCCTTTTTGTGCTAGTTCTGCCAATAATCTGTATGCTTGGGGCTCACTCATATGGAGTAACTCTGTTACGTTTTTCCTTGTAACATATCCTTGTTTTTTTGCAAGTTGCAATGTCAATTCCTCATGCCTAATTCTTTCAATATCATTTTGCCTTACATAGCCAATTGAATTATCTCCCCCTTTATAAACTTTCGAGCTTAACATATATGCACGACCTCTGCTACTGCCAATGGCTTCAACTAATCCAGTCTCAATTAGCCTCTCTATCGACCCTTTTAATCTTGCTTCGGTTAAGTGAAGTTCCTTGGTAAGACGCTTAAGATCGGCGCGTCTTTCTTGTTTAAGCATTAAGAGAATCAGCAATGAATTAATTGGCAAACCTCTCCCCATTTTATTTTGGACATCTGATATCATTTTTGTGAATATTTTATCTGGATTAGCTCTTTGAATAAAAAGCTTTACATTCTTGGAATCCGATGCAGAATAATCCGGGAGTGGTCGGCCATAAATCAACGATCCTTCAAATATTCTATCAATTCCTCTTCCTGTTCTTTCCGCAAGTCCAATTCGTTTTAATGCATCTGCTAATGAAGGATTTCGTCCATGAGGCTCAACTGTTAAAAGATTTTCGATTGTAACGCCTTCAATAAAGCCACCCGGACTATTTATTGTAAGACCATCATCATCAATAAGAAAACGAATACGGCTTAATACTGAATAATCTCTGTGACAAAAGGCGTTTACGAGTGCTTCTCTAAAGGCACGTTTATCAAATTCTGGAATTGACAGGCGTACTAATCCAATCTCCATTTCTTTTTCTGGATTCCACGCATTCATATATTCTTCAATTCTTTCAAAAGCTGCGAGAATAGGCTTTATAAAGGAGTCGTTAATTTTAATATCAGTGCCAACAAGCACTTGAATAGCAACTTCTGCCGTTGGTATATATTTTTCAATGCTTTCACTCTTGCCAATTAATAATAAACCGGTAATAGTTGGAACTAACTTTTTTTCAACGACGGTCACAAGCCTTAGTGCTTTATCAAGTTCTTCATCATTCAATTCAAGTAATGCTGCCTCTCCACGGTTAAGTGCAATTAGACTCCTCAAACGCTTACGTTCTAAGGGATCTAAGTCAGAGTATTTGGCATTTGATACAGGTTGTGCCGAGAAGTCAAGAAGACTTAATTCAGCAAGCCTTGAAGTAATTTCATGTGGAAATAGTGGGACATTTTCTGGAGACCCGTCTGCTTTTAGTCTTCTTCGGAGTACCTTGCCTGACGATGTTGCTACTGTAGTTCTACTCATTGAAACTTCGATTTTTAAAACGGAAGGTTTTTCATCTAACAGCTCGATTCTAACTGCCTGCGGTGGAACGGTTTTATTTGCAATGAGGGCCCCAAGACTAATAATATTTTGATGTTCCTCATTTAATCCACTTATTTCACCATTATCCTCGACTCCAATATATAAGCATCCGCCTTTTGTATTTGCCAAAGCTACTATAGCTTCTACTATATCATTGTCGGGCATCCTTTTCTTATCGCTCTTGAATTCAACTGTTAAATCTTCTTTCTTTGGTATATTTATCATTAATATCACCACCTGAACGCATTTTAACGCATACATGCGTTGATTGTCAAGCCGCGTGCGTTAAAAGATGCGTTAAATATTTAAAGCCTTAATCATAAGTATTGTTGCATATAAGCCAATACCGTTTTTTGCAATAATATAAGGATGTATTTTCTCTTTGACAGGGCTCTCTTAAAAGAGCTTTCAAAAATTGCCTGGGAAGTATTCGGGCTTTATTATAAAAATGCTGTAAGTAAAGAAAATATAAAACCGGCCGCTATTTCTTCCATTCAGGCAGTTTGGCGAGGCCTACCGCAGTACCCACAATATGCCGCTGTCCCATTACAAGGTCATGCATAAAGTTGTGGTGTGCAGGACATCATATCTGGGCGGACATATGAGAAAATGCGATAGTTGCGGTT
>VGAZ01000109.1 GCA_016870615.1 Actinomycetota bacterium
CAGCTTCCTCAATTTCTTTTATTTTTTTTACACTTACTGTACCTGCAAATGGCCCTTTAACCAGGAAGGATTTATCAAGAGTTGTTATTTGTTCGCACTTGGCCATTGAAGGCTTTAAAAGTCCTGATTGGCCTTCATCAAGCAGGACATGTGTGGGGGATTTTCTTAAATTAGAACTGATTGGTATTACTATTATGTCACCGGCAAGCTCATTTCTGGCATTCAAAGAAATAACTAATGCGGGACGGTTCTTGTTATCACCAGGCTTAAGTGGAAGATTTATTAAATATATCTCACCTCTTTTTGGATAATCAGTCATCCCATAGCCCTTCTGCATTCTTTTCGGCAACTTTAAGCCAAAGCTTGTCCTCTTCTTTTTCCTCTTCAGAAAGAGAATAATAGTAATTCTTTATTTCATTTTCTATGCTTCTTCTTCTGGAATTACTGATCCAGTCTTTTAAAATTCCTTCAATTGCCTGGCTCCTTGGTATTTCTTTTTTTCTTGCAAATTCATCAAGGGTATTTGTAATGTCCCGGTTAAGCGTTATAGTAATCTTAACCTTATTTATTGTATTGCTATAAGATGCCATTTTATCCTCCAATTTATCTTATAAATTATAAGATAAAGTATGGTAAAAAACAATTTAAATTCTTTTTAATTATTCAGGAAAGCATGTCCAGAAAACTTTCAAGGCGGGCAATGCAGATATCTTTGCCAAGTATTTCCATTGTGCTAAACATTGGGGGGCTCACCCTTTATTCCAAGAAAATTATTTATTTTTTTATTGATAATCTTTTCAACGCTGTAGATAAAATCTTTCATTTCCGCAAAATAACTCTTTACTTCTTCATCAGAATAATTAGTAAATTCCCCATAGTCACTTTTGGTCCTTAGATCATATGCCCTATTTAAAAATTTTCCAATTTTTGGATCTATTATTTTTTCTTTAATATACTCTTTATTGAAATAACCGATCAATTGACTATGTTTTGAGGTAGAAAAACTATCTATTGTCGCTAATGCATTAATAATATAGAAAATACCATAATAAATCCTGGTCACTGCTGCATCATATTTTTTAGATGTAATTAGAACATCCACTTCCTCAATAGCTTCTTTAGCCCTGCCGATCCTGTAATTAATTAATTCTATTTTATATTTTTCCATTAAATTTTTATGCCTGTTTCAATAACATTTTTAACAAAAGGTATTTCCCCAATCATTGAATTATTTAAATCATTTTCGAAATATACTTTTGCATCAAAAACAATATCATTATCGATTCCAAAATCTGTTATCAAATCAAGTATTAACTTAATTTCCTTCCAGTCTTTAAATTCTTTAAATACTAACATTACATCAAAATCTGAATCAGGATTGAAAGAACTTGTTTGTGAACCAAAAAGATACACAGTAGACAAATCTTTACCATAGTTTTGTTTTAAAATTGATTTTAAAGAAATTAATAAATTTTCAACTTTTTGGTCCATAATTTAATAAGCCAAGTTTTAGATTATATTTTTATATTATAACATAATATTTAGTTTCGATGAAATTGGAGGTGTTTAAAAATTTTGCAGTTTAAACTTGGAATATCCGGAAAACTTTCAAGGCGGGCAATGCATGTATTTTTGCTAAGTGTTTCTATTGTGCCAAACATCGGGGGGCTAACCCGTGCGCCCCAGATTGCCGCCCTTATAATCTCTGCCACTTTACGAAAACCAATATTTCTTTTTTCTGAAATGCTTCGAAGCGCTGTTTCAATTTCCTGGTGCGAGAAGTCATCTATTTTCTTTTAATACTTTTCAAAGACTCTATAACTATAATTTCGCTAAAATATATTTTAATGGTTTGATTAATATAACTTGATTATTTTTTTGTTTCAATCAGTTTATCTGATCGTGGTGAGGAGGAGTTTTTTATGTATTGAAGACCCATAAGCAGTTTTTTAAAAATATTTTTGAAGAAAGTGGGAAAATACGAAAATTAAATTCTAAAAAAAATTTTGCTTTTTATTTAAATATGCTATAATCTCAATTTAATATTAAACGTTTACTATATGTTTATTATTTAAATTTGTGTTAAGAATAATTAATGACTTTAAACTTTATTTTTCATAATAAAAAACATCTGGTTCTATTTTTCAGAGTTATTTATATTCTTAGTGTTATTTACTAAGATAGTTAATATAAAAAAAGACATAGGGGAAAGATATAAAATGCAATTCCGCGCATACCGCATGCGACTTAAGAAAGAGCACTTAAAAGATTATATAAAAGTGCACAAAAAAGAAAAAATCTGGAAATCAGTGGTGGAAGATATGGTAAAAGCAGGTTTTAAAAAAATGATAATTTTGCAATCAGGGCAGGATTTAATTCTTTTTGAAGAAGCAGAAGACCTGAAAACTGCATATTCTTATTATGGAAAAGCTCCTGAATCGCAAAGATGGGATGATATGATTTCTGAATGGATGGAAATTTATCCAGAATTTAATGGCATCAGCGGTGAAATTGTGTTTGATGAAATCCCTGTGATTTTTTATTACCAGGATGGCAGATTATTACATTAGGAGGGCAAATGAAGCTTTCAAAAAGACAAAGAGTTTTAAATACATTCAATTACGGGCAGCTTGACAGGCCTGCAATTTATGATGTTATCCACAGTGTAAAATTCATTGAAGCAGTATCAGGAAAAACCATAAATCCCGGGAATGCCGAAGATGCAGTTTGCAAAGCTGTTGCAGAGACACTTGATATGGTAAGGCATTTTGCAATACCTCATAACCTTGAAATAACCACAGTAAAGGATGGGGACGGATTTGTTTACAGGAAAGAGTGGTGGACTGCAGATATAATAGAGCGCCCTTTTAAGACTGTAACTGAAGCAAAAGAAGTTGTTAAGAAAGATATATTTAAAATAAGGTCAGCTATAGAAGAAAAAAAATTCTGCAGGCAGGCAATGTATAATATACAGTTATTTGAGGACAGGTATAATTGTCCTGAGGAGCTGAATGCAGAGTTTGAACGAATACAGGAAAAACTCGACGGAACAGTAATGGTGGCTCCTGAACAGCCGGATCCCTGTTCCTATATACAGACAAGGTATAATGTCGATAACTTTATTTATCTTTTTAAAGATTACCCGGAGTTAATGCAGGATCTTATTGCCGCTCATCTTGACTACAGGTTTTTTATAATAGACAGCTTTCCCCAGCCGCCGCTTACGCCTGTTGCATTTACTGGCACATTTGCCAGTGGTCCTGCTGGTCTTATGTTTTCACCAGAGTTTATTTATAAAACTTTTTTCCCTTCAGTAAAAAGGATTTTAGACAGGCTTAAGTCAAAAGATTATAAGGTAATATATGATTTTGAAGGTGACAGCAGGCAGGTGCTTGATCAAATAGTCAGGCAGGGTGCTGATGCATACACGCCTGTTGAGGAAATATCGGGTGTAAAAATAGATGAGATAAAGAAAAAATATCCAAAGCTTGTTCTTGGGTTTGTAATTGACAGTATAAATTTATTGACCGGCGGCACTACTGATGATGTGATTAAAAAAACAATGAATACAGTAAACCTTGCTGAAGAATATGGAGGGATTTTTATTGGTTCAAGTGCTGCCATACATGAAGAAGTCCCGGTTGAAAATGCACTTGCAATGATTAACACTGTAAAGAAAATAAAATTTTAGCAGGAGTACCTGATAATTATATTTAAAAATATGTTTTAAAAGCAATTTTTTTAAAACTTGAATATTAAATATAAAATTTATGAAATAAATAAACCTTTCGACGGGAATAAATAAAAATAATATTGAAGCAAAAAACAAGGGATTGATTAAATGGATAAATTAAATTCAAGAGAAAGGCTTATAAATACATTTGAAGGCAAAAAAATAGACAGACTTGCCACATATGATATTATGCACAACGCTTGCCTTATTGAATACCTTGCAGATAAAAAGATAACTCCTGAAAATGCGGAGGATGTTTTATGCAGGGCTGTCAGCAAAGTCCTGGATATGGTGCGCCATTTTTCTGTTCCGAAAAACATGGAAGCTGTAATTGAAACGGATGAAGACGGCTTTGTGCATAAAAAAGAATGGTGGACCATACAGGTCCTGGAGCGTCCATTCAAAACAATATCTGATGTTGTAGAGATGGCGCACAGGGACATAGAGAGGATACATGAATGTATTGGTAAGAAAAAAGTCTGCAGGCAGGCACAATTTCCCACACGCCTTTTTGGTGAAGATTGCGAATATCTTGAAGAGGTAAAACTGGATTTTAAAAGAGTTACTGAAAAGTTGGATGGGACAATAATGGTTGCCCCTGAAAGCTGTACCCTTTATTACTGCCTTGAAAGATATGACATCACCTGGTGGACATACCTGTACAATGATTACCGGGAACTGGCAATAGACCTTCTTGATGCTTTAACAGATTATGAGATTGCAAGGATTGAAAGTTTTGCTGATTTATCTGTTACGCCAGTTTCTTTTACAAGTGATCCGGTTGGGGTAAATGACAGCCTGTTATTTTCACCGGAGTTTACACTAAATGTGATGCTGCCAAGGACCAGGAAAATCATTGAAAAATGGAAAAGTTTTGGTTATTACCATATTTATTTTGCAGACGGTTACAAATGGCCAGTACTTGATGAGGTAATATCATGGGGGATTGTTGATGCAGTCGATCCTTTTGAACCGCTTTCACATATGGATGTGAAAAGATTCAGGCAGAAATATCCTCATATCACAATATGCCAGCCAATAGACTGCCAGAATCTGTTGTATGCAGGGACTCCTGAAGAAGTAAGAAAGACAACCATAAAAGCAATAGAGGATGCTGATGCAAAAAGAATAATTATAGGTTCAACTTCTGAAATACACCCGGGTGTACCGGTAGAAAATGCTCTTGCCATGTATGAAGCTGCAAGACAATATAAACTGCATGGCTGATGCCAGAAGGCAAAATAATTGTTAAAAAATTACACAAGTATCTGGATATTACAGAAATATATTACTTAAAAACTTTAATCTGTTACCAGGGGGGCAAAAATGGAAAAATTTAATTCAACTGAAAGAGTGATAAATACTTTTGAAGGCAAAGAACTGGACAGGCTGCCTGTTTTTGACATTATCCATAATGTCGATTTTATCGAGTATGCAAGCGGTGAAAAGCTTACTGAAAAAAATGCCGAAGATATCACATGTAAAGCAATAAGTAACACTCTTGATCTTGTAAGGCACTTCAGGATCCCTGATTTCCTCGAAAAAAGGGAAAGCGTGGATGATGATGGTTTTAGGTACAGGGATGAATGGTGGACCAGGCAGATCACATATATTCCAGTAAAGACTCTTGAAGAGGCAAAAGATATGATGATAAAAGATATTGAGCGTATATATAAAGCTATTGAAAAGAAAAAATTCTGCTTTGAGGCAAGAGAAAATGTAAATTTATTCGGGGAGTATTTTGAGGACCCTGAACAGTTAAATATTGCTTTTGAAAGGATTGCAAAAAAGCTTGGATATACAATGATGATTGCTCCTGAAACAGTACCGGGACTTTATACTGCAACCCACAGATATGGTTTTGAATGGGTTACTTATATGTACCATGATTATCCTGATATATTCCTCAGATACTACGATGCGCTTATTGACCACGAGTTGTTTAAGATTGACTGCTTCGGCCCCACAAAACTTTCAAAA
>VGAZ01000110.1 GCA_016870615.1 Actinomycetota bacterium
TGGCTCCGCCATTCGCCCGACAGTGCTAAATTTTGACAAAAATAATTCTAAAAAGATATTCTACTGTATTATATAAAATTAAGATTGTTTTACCAATAACTGATTGGGTAATTTTGCAGAAATTAGTATGAACCTATATAGTAATCCCTGAACTTGCTATACTGTAACCTTATATGTTTGGTAACTATTTTTTCCAAATCCTCTATGCTGTCTAGGTCTTGAAAACATGGATTATGCGATCGCATTCAAAGCACCAGATAAAGTCATCGAAAGTAAAATTGTATTTTTAAAGGCTATTGATAATCTGGGAATTTTTAACATCTTTGAAATTTTAACTACTTGCACCAAATTTTGATTTTTTAAACATTTATAAGAATTGGTTTTTGTATACCCTACGTATGATTATAATAACTGCTGGTTTTTAAGCCCCTGCTAAAGATTACTGGACCCCAAAAGTATCGGCCTTAAATAAAAAACAATCCTTATAATTTTAGGTATTGAAAATACTAGGTGTCGGCAATTTTAAATTTCTAGAAAAGCTTTATCATTAAACTATTTATAAATTGTTTTTCTGTATTCCTAAATAAATTCTGATGGAGACACAACCTTGATATTTTTACAATTTACTTCTTGAAAATGTTTTTTCTAACCTGTTATGATAAAATCTGCATTATCGCTTACTATAACTTCAAGAAACGACAGGTCATCTATAAAATTATGGTTCAATAATGTAATAAATGACCACTGGATTCAGCTAATGTTTTTGAGATGTAATTTATAACCGTTTACGCTTAAATTACACATGGACTTATCAAATGCTTGTACTATATTAATAAAGAAACACAAGTCTTCTTTAAAAACATCGATTTCTAAAGTTTCTTCACCTATAATTATCTTTACTATCATTTATTTCTACCTAAATTAGAATAGTCAGTTGGCTGTAATGCTGACCCTGGAATTATTTATAAACCACATTAATTAATAACAACCCTACATAGAAATATTGTCTCTATTATTAATATAGCTCTTTTTATTTTGGCATATCTTTAGAATAATAATCCTTGCATTTGCAAATGAAAATCAGTCTTTATCAACTAACGAATGCCTGGAATAAATAAAATATGCTTATTAATCTTCTTCTGGTATCCCGTCGCTATATTCTTTACTGTTTTCAACAAGTATTCTTGCTAAATCAAGCTCTGCATGTTTTTGCTGCTCCTTTGTATACATCCTTAATTCTGCAACCAGTTTACCGTACTTCATAATATATACAGTTTCGCCCTTCTTTTGTGTTAGCAATCTTGTTAAGTTCTGTCGCAGGCAATTTGTATCTACTGATATTATTTTGTCTTCAATTATTACATTATTCATTTTTATTTTTTTAAAAGGTTATAATAAATATTTATATATTAAAATAATATAATTTCTAATATCATTAATAATAATTTTTATTATTATAATCTATATATATTAAGGAAATTATTAGTATTGTAAAATATTTGTAAAAGTTACTAATTAATTTTAATACAATTAGTAAAATGTCAGGGGATAAGAAATCAATATATTAAAATAGATTGCTTTAAACGAATATCTGCAAAATTCAGTCAAATAATTGTGGTTGTAGGAAATGTGATACAGGGTCTTAAATGAGTATGTTTATATTTTCCAGGTTTTAATTTATTGAACTTTTAATTGTAAAATACTTATTTTCGTTAACTTTTTTATAGGTAAAATTAAAAAGTTTAAATGATATATTTTATATTTTATTGAACCTGTAGCCTATGCCCCTTACTGTCTCAATATATTTATGACTAGTATCTTTAATTTTTTTTCTAATGCCAGAAACATGGACATCTACGGTTCTTGTATCAATATCTGAGTCAATAAACCAGATCTTCTTTAAAATCTCTCCTCTTGTAAATATTCTGTCGGGATTTGACAGAAAAAAAAGAAGCATATGGTATTCTTTACTTCCCAGCTTTATATTTTTTTCATTGTTTTTTAGCTGTTTAGAAGAGAAATCAAATTCATTATCTCCGAATTTAATACTTTCAGAATTAGCCGGAAACATATATTGCTTTTTTACCATACTGTTTTTTATCCTTGCCATCATTTCCCTGGGTCTTACAGGCTTTATGATATAGTCATCAGCTCCCAACTCCAATCCAATAACAATATCTATCTCATCATCCTTGCAGGTTGCAATAACAACTGAGACTTGATTATATCTCGGATTTTTATACATGTGCTTCAAAATATTGATGCCATCCATATCAGGTAAATTCAGGTCAAGTATCAGCACATCGATATCACTATTCTTCAGGATATCTAACCCCAGTGAGGCAGTATAAGATACCTGTACTGTAAAATTTTCTTTTTCCAGTACTGATTTATAAAAATTTGCACTTATGTGGTCATCTTCAATAATAAGGGCTGTATTTTTTTTATTCTTCATATGTTGAAATGATTAATTTACCTGGCCAGTGTTTCTATATGTTCTTCAATTATACCGGTCAAAGTCAGGACCTTTTCCATATCTTTTTCAATGAAGGATTTTTCAGCTTGTACTATATTATCATATATGTGTTTTGCTCTTATATTTGCAGAGGATCCTTTCAACCTGTGCAGGGGTCTAGACACATCTTCTGTATTGCCAATAGTGATTTTCTCTCTTATTATTTTAGTCAGGGATTTAGACTGCTTAATAAATGCTTCAATCAATTCCTCGCATGTTTTTTCATCAATTTGGGTTTCCTTCATCATGACTGAAATACACTTTGAGCGGCTATTAACTTTTTTTCTAGGATTGTGCTTTACTGGGGCTTTTCCATATTTTTCGATTATCTCTATTATCCTGTTCATATCTATGGGTTTGGTGATATAACTATTCATACCAGCTTTAAGGCAATTATTTTCTTCTTCAGTTGTTGCATATGCTGAAACAGCAATTATTGCTGGTTGGTCTTCTCCTTTCTTCATTTTGCGTATCTTTCTTGTTGCAGTAATACCATCCATTTCCGGCATTCTTACATCCATAAATATTATGTGGTAGTTTTTTTCTTTTACTGATTTAAAAGCTTCTGTACCGCTAATGACATGTTTACATGTTAATCCCATTTTTTTTAGCATTTCCATAAATAGTCTTGCACTGATTGTGTCATCTTCAGCAAGAAGAATACTGATGTTCTTTATCTTTTTTTCAAGTGCTCTTTTTCTTTCAATATTTTTTATTTGATGTGTCTCAATTATTTTATTTAATCTTAATGAAAAATTTACTGTTGTTCCTCTTCCCTTCAAGCTTTTAATATCTATATTTCCACCCATAATTTCAATAAGATTTTTGCAAATAGAAAGACCAAGGCCTGCCCCTCTTTCACTGGTATATTCCTTGTTCTCTTGTGCGAAAGGTTCAAAGATTATTTTCTGGATTTCTTCTGATACGCCAATACCTGTATCTTTAATAGAAACATCTAGAATTAATTCCCTGCTGTCCTGGCTTCTTTTGGTGCACGATATAGAAATTTTTCCATTTTCCGTAAATTTGATTGAATTTCCAATAATATTTATAAATACCTGCTTTATCCTTTCCTCATCTCCGACTAATAATCCAGTGATAGAGGAATCAATATTAAATAATAGTTTTATGCCTTTATCATGTGCCTGTTTTTTAAAAAAACTTTTTAACCAATTTACCAGCTTTAAGAAATAAAAAGGTTCTTCTTTTAATTTAATAGTTCCGGCTTTGATCCTTGAAAGATCGAGAATATCATTTACTAGTTGCAGAAGCCCTTTACTGCAAGTTTCAATATTGCTTAAATACTCCTTCTGTTCATTATCAAGCGATAGACTCTTCAAGAGTTCTGTGTAACCAATGATACCATTAAGAGGTGTGCGCATCTCATGGCTCAAGTTAGCCAGAAACCGGTCTTTAGCAAGATCCAGGCTTTTTAATTGCTCTTTTACTTTCATTTCAACTACTTCCGATTTGAGCATAATGAAACCAGATGTGATCATCCTTGCAAAAATCATCACGGACTCTATTTCTTCATTCTGCCATTGTCTTTTCCTTCCAACAAGATCAAATCCAAAATAACCTACCAGCTCAGTCCCGCGAGAAAGAGGAAAGACTATAAGTGTTTCTATCTGCTGGCTCTGCAATATTTCTTTGATATCACTTGCTTCAGGCGGCAATAAATCTACATCAGAAATATTAATAATTTCACCTTTTTTTAACTTATCGATCCACCAGGATAAAATTTCAGAGGGAATATTCTGCAGATTTTCTTTCTGAGGTTCTATACCTTCATTGCACCATTCATTTGTGTTGCTTGAATACTTTAAATCATCAGAAAAAATAAATACATAACTTCTGTCCACATCATAAAACTTCCCTACAGACTCAATAATTGAATCAATTGTGCTTTGAAGATTACCCGGGTTTATATTATTTAAAAATTTTATGCTGGCTTCAACTGCAATTCTCAGAAGGCTTTCTTTCCTCAATAAATCTTCAGTTAGACTTATCTTTTCTGTTATGTCTGACATTATTGTCAGGAAAACATTTCCTGTCTGGGTCCTTATTACCGTACCGCTGAAGAGTCCGGAGCGTATAGCGCCATCTTTAGTCCTGAACCTGATTTCTGCATTTTCAACTTTGCCATTCTTAAGGATTGAAGCAGTTATTTCCTTTCTATCATTAGGGTCAACAAATAATCCAAGATCATCACTGGTTCTTCCTAAAACTTCATCCCTTAAATATCCAAGTGTTTGCAAAAAAGATTCATTTACATCTATAAATATTCCTGTTTCCGCATCACTTATAGCTATAGGAATAGGATTTATTTCAAAATATTTCTGTAATTTATCAAATGCTTCCCTCTGTTTTGAAAGGTTGCTGGAAATTCCAAATATACAATCCCTGCCCAGCCATTTTGCTTCCCATGCTTTTGTCTCTACAGGGATATTTGAGCCATCTTTTTTCTTAAGTGGAATGTTGCAGAATTCTTTATTTCCTTTAATCATTTCATCAAAGACTATTATTGCCTCTTCCCTGTATTCATCCGGATGCAGATCAAGCACATTCATTTCCAGAATCTCTTTTCTGGAATAACCAAGCTTGGAAAATACTGCATTATTTGCAAATAGCAATTTCCCGTTTTTTGAAGCCACAGTAAATAATACATCAAAACTGTTAAGTAATTCCTCTATATAAGTCTTATCTTTCATCGTTAATAGGATCTTAGTTATTATTAAATATATACATTTTAACATAATTTATTTATAATATAAAACAAATAAAGTAGCAATATATTTATTTTTAGTTTTATTTATATTTTTATAAATAATATTGTGATATTATTAATTATTATATTTATAACTTGTTTTTAAAAAGAAAAATGTTTATAGAAAAACAAGAAGTCCTTATAGTAGATGATGATGAAATCAATCTAAAAATGCTTTCTTCTATATGTAAAAAAGATTGGAAAACACATACTGCCAACGCTGCAGAGCATGCTTTAATACTTTTAGAGGACGTTAGCCCTGATATTATTTTACTTGATGTTGTTATGCCGGGAATTGATGGATTTGAATTATGCAGTATATTAAAAAAAAGAAGGCAAACAAAAAATATACCTATATTTTTTATA
>VGAZ01000111.1 GCA_016870615.1 Actinomycetota bacterium
TGATAATTGATATAGCAAAAAAACATAACAGCAGCATTCCAAATGTTTCTATAAAGTGGCTTCTTCAGTCAGGGAATTGTGACATTGTACTTCTGGGAGGTTCAAAGATTCAGCAATATCTTGAGAATTTTAATTTAATTAATTATAAACTAAGTGATGATGAAGTTGAGAAACTAAGAAATGCAAGTGAACCTGAGCCTACATATCCAATATCATTTTATAATCTTTTCTGCAGACGTGAAAGTAAATTTTACAGAGGTTTGAGATGAAACTATGTTGTTTTAATTCTGTTCCAAAAATACAGCAATAAAGGATAATATTTATCTCTAATACGTTATATATTTAGAATATCATAAATTAAACAAGAAATAATTCCAAAATTGATATTATTTCATGACTTTATCAGTTGATATTTATGTTACCACCTTAAAATACTAAACCTTATTACAAAATAGATAAGTTTAATATAAATCTCTAAAATGTATTTTATTTGTGTTTTTTAAAATTTAAATAATCTCTTAGTAGTAATCAGGGATTTATCTGTCGAAGATGATGGTATATATTCAAACCCGACATAACCATTATAATCAAGTTCTAATAGTTTTTTATATATATTTTCATAATTTATCTCTCCGCTTCCCGGCTCATGACGTCCTGGTACATCAGCTATATGAATATAAGCTATTAGGTCCAGATTATCTTGTATGGTAGAAATTAAATTCCCCTCCATTATCTGCATATGGTATATATCGTAAAGTAATTTTAGGTTAGGGCTATTTACTTTCCTTATTATTTCAAATGCTTTACTGGAATGGTTAAGATAATAGCCCATATGGTCTGATAGTGTATTTAACGGTTCAAAGCATAAAGTAATACCAGCTTTTTCGGCTTGAGGAACTATGGAACTAATTATATTCATTATGGAATTCTCTTTTTCCTGATCAGAGATTAAAGAAGAGACTGGCTTGGCTTTCCCATCATTCTGTATTGTGTTTACATGGATTACTAAATGCTTGCAATCAAGATATATAGCTGCCTCTAGCGACTCTTTGAAATCACGAATGCACTTCTCCCTGTCTTCGGGATCAACTATCTGGTTTTCAACAATCCCTGTAAAGCTAGAAACTTCAAGTCTTTTTTCCTGACATATTTTCTTTATTAGCTTTAGGTCTTTGTCTTTCCAGACCCAGAATTCTACAGCATCAAAACCTGAATCTTTAGCTTTACCTATCCTGTCAATGAATTGAACTTCGTTATATAGCAGTTCGATACAAGCTGAAAATTTCATTGTCATATTTTATGATCCTTTCATAATAAATTGTTGTACAATAGTTATTATTTACAAGTCTTATTTATTTCTTTTTAATTTTATAAATTTATCAAACTTTTTCTTTAAAACAATTTCTCAATAGCATATTTAAAACTTTTAATAGAGTAGTAACTTTCTTTTCTTATGAATATTTAAATTGTCTGTAAGTATTCAGTATGCATAATATAGCATAAAATTTAATTGCTATAAAAGAAGCTTTTAAAAAAATTTTACAGTTGTTTAATCTTATATAAGCATTACAATTATATTGTAATTGTCATTGTATAAGTCTTTCCCAAAATTTAAGCCATTAAAAATTTCCAATAATTTGCCGATTTTGTGCTAAAATCTAAAAAGTCATTTTTTAGAGCAGAACTAGAGATACAATATTGTATATACTGAAAAGAATAAACTGTCATAAATAATTATTATTCAAACTTTTCAATGGAAGTATGATAACTTTTGAAAAAATTGAATATAGATTTGATAAATAGAGTATAATAAGCTGATATTAATTTATCTGTTAAGCATATGTCCAACTTTTTTAGTCTAAATAATATTATTAAATTAATGGATAGAAAAATAAATAAAGATAATTTAAAGGTATTTTGTATCTCTGCGATGGAAAAGGTGGGAATGAGCATAGAAGATGCAGAAATTACTGCTGATGTTCTTGTTACCACAGATTTATTTGGTATATACACACATGGTACTAATAATTTGAGAAATTATATAAAAAAAATAAAAGCAGGAGGCATAGACCCAAAAGCCATACCTCAGATTATAGCTGAGGGTGAAAATTGGACATTATTGGATAGTGGATCAGCAATGGGTATGGTTGAGTCTTATAAAGCTATGGCTATGGCTATTGCTAAGGCAAAAGTTTCAACATTTGGCTTTGTAGGAGTAAAAAACGGTAGTCATTTTGGGGCAGCAGGATATTATGCAAATATGGCTGCAAGCCAAGATCTGATAGGTATAGCTATGAGCAATGCTGACCCCAGTATGACAGTACCAGGTAGCAGGGGTGCAATTATTGGGAATAATCCTTTTGCCTACGCAGTTCCAACTGGGAAGGATGAGACTATATTCTTAGATATTGCAATGAGCTCTGTTTCGGGACTAAAAGTAATACAATCAAAAAAAAATGGAAAGAAGATCCCAAATAACTGGATAGTTGATAGAGATGGATTACCGACAACAGATGCAAGTGTATTTATCGACAAAGGAGGCTGGTTACAACCAATGGCTGAGCATAAAGGTTATGGTCTGGCATTGCTTGTGGAGGTAATTACAGCTGTCTTAACAGGAGCTGGGGTTACTAAAGAAGCTAAAAGTTGGCTTAATGAGTTATCTTCAAATTGTCAAACAGGTCATGCTTTTATTGCTATAAATATAGATACCATTATGCCCATAAATCTTTTTAAAGAGCGAATAGATAATTTAATAAACGAAATACACAATTCACCAAAAGCAAAAAATTCTGATAGGATTTATTTACCTGGAGAGATAGAATGGAAAAAATATGAACATGCTATAAAAAATGGTATGAGATTGCCGATATATGTAATTGAAAGCTTACAGGAATTGGCTGTAGATTTAGGATTGAAAATTAATTATATATTTTAAGCTCTATGAAATAAACATGTTAAAATTTTAGAGGTATAATTGGCAAATATTAATATTGCAGAACATTCAAGGCCAGAGTCACGAATATTTTCCTTTAATATAAATCTAATAAAAGAATTTTATATTGCAATCTTCTTAGTAACGACATTTTATAGATAAATATATAATTTAATTCCTGTTAATTTAAGTACTAAGAACAGTAGGGGGAAACCAAAGCATTTCCAATTTCGTGACAGCAATAAAAGTAAAACTTTAAGGGTAAGGATGGGTTATTTTTAATCACGATATGTGATATGCTAACAGGAAAACTTTTTATTTGATAGAACTCTACTAAAAGTAATATAATAATGAAAATAAGACTTACACAAATAATATATTGGAGAAAACACTATGAAGGAAATACTTCAAAGAAGAAGCATAAGAAAATACCTGGACAAACCTGTATCAGATAAAGATTTGGATGAGTTGCTCAGGTGTGCCATGGCTGCACCTTCAGCCAACAATCAACAGTCCTGGGAATTTATAATCGTAAAAGAAAGGGATATATTAAATAATATTGCCAAAGTTCACCCGGATAGTTATCACATGCTTGAGCATGCTCCCGCAGCAATAGTTGTATGCGGTAATCTGCAAAAAGAGATTTATAAGGAAAAGGGTTTCTGGGTACAGGATTGTTCAGCAGCCACAGAAAATATTTTAATCAAGGCACAAAACCTGGGACTGGGTGCAGTATGGTGCGGCATCTATCCAATTGATGATAGAGTGGCAGGATTAAGGAGGCTGTTAAATCTCCCTGAAAATATAATTCCATTTTCTGTTATCCCGTTAGGTCATCCTGCTGAGAAAAAACCGCCATCTGACAGATTTGATAGATCAAGGATTCACATGAATAGATGGTAGAATACTTACCTGACAATTCTGCTGCTTTATAAACTGCTTAAGAGGTGTTTTAAAGAGTGCATATAAATTGTATGCGCATCTTATTTAATATTATCGGAGAGAAAAATTTAAGCAAAAAAAATAATCCGGTTTTTTATATTATTTTTTTACCGGGTTATTTTTTTCTGTTTAAGCTAATCAGGCGTCCAGCTACAGACTCCCGTTGACCATTTTAATTTACCTCTTTTACCTATTTTACTTTTTTGTTTGCCAATATTATTTTTTATTTTCCCTATTTCTTTCTGCTTTCCATTTAAAGGCTCATCTTGAGTTCATAATTTATGTCTGTATTTTTTGCTTGTTTTTTAATTTTTATTTAAGCTTTTACTTTTTATTTTTTAATGATTGAACCACTGATTAATTTTTAATTCTAAAAAAAGACACTTATGTTACAATATTTATAACTTAATTCTTAAATACTGTGGTGACTACCCTTCTATCCCCATTTTCGATCATTCCAATGCCTATTGTTCCAAATTTTGCCTGCAGAATATTTGCAGCATGAGTTGGGCTTTTCATCCACGCATCAAGAAATGCTTCCGGTGTCCCTATATCGGCAGGTATTGCCTGTGCAAGATTTTCACCGGCAGCACTGAACTGAACACCCCATTCACGCATGATATTAAATACATTTCTGCCATCGGGTGTGTAGTGTGAAAAATAATTTGCTGATAGCATATCGCTGCTTCTTGTCCTTGATATATCCGTTAAGGATATGTTTGCCTGAAGCGCTGCAAGGCTGTTGCCGACTCTTAGGGTATTTATAAGATACCATACAGAAGCCTCATATTCAGTTAAATAGCTTTCGGAAGATTGTTCGGCGCCCTGCTTGTTCTGTATGTTTTCTGATTGCTGCTGGGACTGCTCGACTGCGCTAACTGCACTTCCAAGAACTCTCAGAGAGCATATGTTATCTTGATTGACATTTAAACTAGTTGAAATTGAAAATAATATTGTCAATGAAAGAACTGCTGTTATAAATGAGATAAGGCAGTTTCTATAGCTCCTAAAATAATTAAGTATGATTGTTCTGAACATTTTTTAATCCTTTCAGAAAAATAAAAAGCCGCGAAACTTAAAGAGGCTTCGCGGCTATTCTTTATATTTATTTTATATTTATTATAATTTTTTAATTAATTTAATAATTAAAATATTTATTATTTTTTTATAATATAAATAATATTTTTATCAAATATAACTTGTTATGAGAATATATTTTTTATAAAAACCAGATTTTTTATAAAAAAAGCCATTCAGTTAGAGGCTGAATGGCTTTTAAATAATATTCTCACGTCCTGGATTCACTTGATCTAATATTATTGTAATAGCCGGTTGCACTATTGGCTCGATACATTTCAAAGTGCCCATATGATGAAATGTAAGTCACTGCCTCTATTACTTAAATTTATATATTTAATTATCAAAAAAACAATTTATACATTATTTAATACTTGTAGCTGTAATTTTATTAATATATTTCTAAAATGTTAAGAGGAAGTTTAAAAAAGTTTAAAAGTTATTAAATTGATAAAATGAACTTGAAAAGCATCAAAAAGTACTGAAAGTTATTTACTATTACAAACAGGGTCAGGAAAGCATTTAGTTATAAAGATTTTAATAAATGTAAACCGAAGCTTTGATAACACTGCAGCGAAACATAATTAGACAATTCTTCCAATCTATGCTATTGTATTATTCAGGGCTAAATGATGCTTTAATAATATGATATCATTGCTGTAAATAGTATCAAAAAAACACTATTTT
>VGAZ01000112.1 GCA_016870615.1 Actinomycetota bacterium
GCTGCCAAAACCCCTAAGGCCGTGTCTTTTGAAATTATTAAAAACACCCAGGGTGTTTTTGCAGTTGTTTCAGGCTATAATTATTCTGATATTGGGCAGGATATAAAAAAAATTAGCCAGGATTTTAAAAAGGGTACTGTTTTTGCAATTCTTGACGGTATAACTGATGAAGGCAATTTCGGGGCGATACTGAGAAACTGCAGCGCTTTTGGGATAAACGGAGTAATTATACCTTCTGACAGGAGCGCTGGTGCAAACAGCAGAGTGAGCAGGATTTCTTCAGGCGCGCTTGAAGAAGTCAAGGTCTATAAAATAACAAATATTGTAAGAACAATAAAACTTCTTAAAAACAGCGGTTTCTGGATATATGGAACATCCCTTTCAAGTGAAAAGAATTTAATAGATGCCCTGTATGCGGAATACATGTTCCCGGCTGCAATAATATTCGGGAATGAGGAAAAAGGGATGGGCAGGCTGGTTGAGGACAACTGCGACGTGCTTGTAAAAATAGGGCAAAGCGGCAGAATGCAATCATTAAATGTCGCAGTTTCTGCAGGCATTATGTTTTACATTATAAAAAACATCCGCCAAAAAAATAAGATTTAAAAAGAAGCATAGTATAAATTGAAAGAGCTATACATAATTGACGGCTATAATTTTATTTTTAATTTTTATAGACCAAATAAAAATTCTTCAGGCATTGCTGAAATGGAACTTTCAGAACTGAGAGAAAGGCTCATAGCTGACCTTGCACAATTTAAAAACTATAATAATTGTGAATTAACTGTAGTATTTGATGCAAAGCATACTAAAGACAGGCTGCAGACAAAAGAAAAACGGGGCCTCATAAATGTAATATATTCAAAAACGGGGCAGACAGCAGACTCATTAGTGGAAAAAACTGTGCACCTTAATGAAAAATATGACAGGATTTTCGTGGTGACTTCTGATTACATGCAGCAAAAAGTGGTTTTCACAAAAAACATATACAGGAAATCCGTCAGGGAATTTGCCTTTGAAATGAATGAATTTAAAAAAAGCCTGCAGGCAAAGATTGCCGGCAGTAAAAAACAGGCCGGCGGCTCTTTTTACAGTATTGAAAAAAGGCTTGATAAAAAAACAAGGGCAATGCTGCAGGATTTAAGAAAGGGCACAACCTTGAGCCGGAATTAAATTATTATAAAAAATAAATTTTTCTGAAGATATAATAATGCATTATTTTTAACATAAGCCAACTGAATTGCTAAGTGTCTTGAAGAACTGTTTTTTAAAATTATTAATTGCTGCAGCGGCATCTTTAATTATAATTCCCATAAGTGCATGCGGCCTCTTTTACTTTGATACAGTTCATGCTGATGCGGGCAATTTTTCAGGCTGTACCATAGAGGAAAGTTTTACCGGAGATAATCCTGGCAACAGGGAAATTAAAAATGAACCGGGTTTTGATAAAAAGCCTTTGTTTAAAATAACCGAGGTCATAGACGGGGATACATTTTTAGTTGATAATTCTGAAAAAGTAAGGCTTACTGGCATAAATACTCCTGAGGAAGGCATGTTTTTTTATGAAGAAGCAAAACAGGTTCTTAAAATTATTGCTGCCGGTAAAATGGTTGAACTTGAAAAAGATATATCTGATAGGGATAAATACGGCAGGCTTCTGCGTTATGCTTTTATGGATGGCCTGTTTATAAACCTGGAAATGGTTAAAAGAGGCTTTGCAAATTCTTATACAGTGCCTCCTGATGTAAAGTACCAGCAGTTTTTTCTGGAAGCAGAAAGATATGCAAGAGAAAACAACTTCGGTTTGTGGGAGCTCTCACCCTACAGATTTAAAAAAAGCGGCAGCAGCCCGGAAGAAGATTTTAGAGCCATAATAATAAGAATCAACTATGATGCAGCAGGTGATGACAGGAAAAACATGAATGATGAATACATTATATTTTTAAATAATTCAGGGCAGGATATTAATGTAGGAGGATGGACCGTAAAAGACAGCGGCACAAATATTTATGAATTTAAAAAATATTTATTCAAAAATAGTACAGAAATAATACTTTTTTCAGGCTCAGGCAATGACGGTGAAAATAAATTTTACTGGAACAGTAAAATGCCTGTGTGGAACAACAGCGGGGATACTCTTTACCTGCGTGATGGCAGCGGGCTGCTTGTAGAAATGCTGTCTTATTAAAGAAAATGTTTTATCCCGGGACCCTTTTCTTGGTTTTTCCGGGATTATTAATCCGGGAAGAAATTTTTAAAAATTTTTGTTTGACAGTCTATTCTTTTTATAGTTTAATTTGCCCAAAATACTTTTCTTAATTTCATTTAGCCGGACCTTAAGTATGCCAAAGCGTAATGATATACATAAAATTATGATTATCGGTTCAGGCCCCATCATTATCGGGCAGGCATGCGAATTTGATTATTCCGGCACACAGGCCTGCAAGGCGCTTCGCAACCTTGGTTACAAGATCATGCTGGTAAATTCAAATCCTGCTACTATTATGACAGACCCGGGCATTGCCGATATAACATATATTGAGCCTTTAAACCTGGAAACAATGCGCAAGATCATCGAAAAAGAGCGGCCGGACGCTTTGCTTCCAAATCTTGGCGGACAAACCGGGTTAAACCTTGCATCAGATCTGGCAAAAGCCGGTATACTTGAAAAGTACGGCGTAGAAGTAATAGGTGTGAAGGTGGATGCCATTGAGCGCGGTGAAGATAGAATAGAATTTAAAAAAACAATGGATAAACTTGGCATTAAAATGCCGAAAAGCGAGCCGGCTTTCAGTGTTGAAGATGCTGAGGCCATTGCCAGGGAACTTGGTTATCCTGTTGTCATACGCCCGGCATATACCCTGGGCGGAACAGGAGGAGGCCTTGTTTATAATGTAAGCGAATTAAGGACTATTGCTGCAAGGGGCCTTTCTGCAAGCCCTATCAACCAGGTTTTAATCGAAGAATCTGTTCTTGGATGGGAGGAACTTGAACTTGAAGTTGTAAGAGACAGTAAGGGCCATAAAATCACAGTCTGCTTCATTGAGAATGTTGATGCAATGGGTATTCACACTGGTGATTCATACTGTACTGCTCCAATGCTGACTATTGATAAAAAATTACAAAACCGGCTTCAAAAATATGCTTACGATATTGTAGATGCTATAAAAGTAACCGGCGGCACCAATGTGCAGTTTGCCCACGACCGCTTAACGGACAGGGTTGTTGTAATTGAAATCAACCCCCGCACTTCGCGCTCATCTGCACTGGCTTCAAAGGCAACCGGATTTCCCATTGCCCTTATATCAGCCATGCTGGCAGCCGGCCTTACCCTGGACGAGATCCCATACTGGAAAGAAGGGACGCTGGATAAGTATAAACCATCAGGGGAATATGTTGTTGTTAAGTTTGCCAGGTGGGACTTTGAAAAGTTCAAAGGTGCACAAGATAAGCTTGGTACCCAGATGAGGGCGGTCGGTGAAGTGATGGGCATAGGGAAAAACTATAAAGAAGCTTTTCAAAAAGCAATCCGTTCACTTGAAAAAGGCCGGTACGGGCTTGGATTTGCTAAAAACTTTAATTTGCTTTCACTTGAAGAATTAATAAAGCTTGTGAGCATGCCGACCAGTGAAAGACAATTTATTATGTACGAAGCAATCCGTAAGGGCGCAACTGTCAACCTTCTTCATGAAAGAACACATATAAAACCATGGTTTATCCAGCAAATGTCTGAACTTGTGGCGCTTGAAGAAAAACTATTGTCTTTTAAAGGGCAGCCGGTTCCTGACAACCTTCTTATTCAGGCAAAAAAAGACGGTTTTTCCGACTGTTATATTGCAAAGATACTCAATAAAAGTGAAGAAAAAATCAGGAAACAAAGAATTAGCCTGCAAATTACGGAAGGATGGGAACCAATACCGGTCAGCGGTGTTAAAGATGCAGCTTATTATTTTTCAACATACAATGCAAAAGATATTGTTAAAACAACCAATAACCGCAAAATCATGATACTGGGCGGCGGCCCCAACAGGATTGGACAGGGAATTGAATTTGATTATTGCTGTGTCCATGCAGCTTTTACTGTTCGTGATGAAGGGCTGGAGACTATTATGGTAAACTGTAATCCTGAGACAGTTTCAACCGATTATGACACATCAGATAAACTATATTTTGAGCCCCTCACTGTTGAAGATGTCCTTAGCATATATGAAAAAGAAAAACCTGAAGGCGCCATTATACAATTTGGCGGGCAGACTCCTTTAAATATTGCCCGCCAGCTTGAAGATGCCGGTGTTAATATTCTTGGAACCACGCCTGAAACCATTGATTTGGCTGAAGACCGCGACAGGTTCAGGGAAATGATGGAAAAACTTCAAATTCCTATGGCTAAATCCGGTATGGCAAGCAATCTTGAACAGGCCCTTGAGATTGCAGGCAGTATTGGTTATCCCCTGATAGTCCGGCCGTCATATGTTCTCGGGGGGCGGGGGATGGAAATTGTCCACGATGACCAGATGCTGCGGGAGTATGTTTTAACAGCTGTTGAAATTACGCCCCAGAGGCCAATTTTAATAGATAAGTTCCTTGTAAATGCCATTGAGGTTGAAGCCGACGCCCTTGCTGACGGCACTGATGCGTTTGTACCCGCTGTTATGGAGCATATCGAGCTTGCCGGAATTCATTCAGGAGATTCAGCCTGTGTGATTCCTCCTATATCAATTCCCAAAAAACATATCGACACAATTTGTGAATATACCCGCAAAATAGCCATTGAAATGAATGTTGTCGGGCTGATGAATATGCAGTATGCTATTGCCCGGGATATTGTTTATGTGCTGGAAGCCAACCCGCGCGCATCAAGAACAGTTCCGCTTGTTTCAAAAATATGCGGCATTCCTATGGCAAAACTGGCAACAAAAATTATACTTGGCAAAAAACTTGCCAGTTTAAATTTAAAGCAAGAGCAAATCCCGTATTTTGGTGTAAAGCAGGCAGTATTTCCATTTAACATGTTCCAGGAGGTCGATCCTTTACTGGGACCAGAAATGCGTTCTACAGGTGAAGTCCTTGGACTGGCTGATTCATTTGGACTTGCCTTTTTCAAGGCAGAGGAAGCAACGCAAAATCCGCTGCCTTCGTCAGGTACTGTGCTTATTACAGTTGCTGATGTTGATAAAGAGCAGATTACTGAAGCTGCAAAAATCCTTAACCTTATTGGCTTTAAAATTATTGCCACCGGGGGAACATATAAGCATTTAGTTAAAAATGGAATTAGCGCAGAGAAAATATTTAAAATTTACCAGGGCAGGCCCAATATTGCTGATGCAATAAAGAATAATGAGATTCAATTAATTATAAATACTCCGATAGGCAAGCAAAGCCAGCATGATGACTCATATATCAGGAAAGAGGCTATTAAATATAAAATATCATATATCACCACGGCAACCGCAGCCATTGCTGCCGCAAAAGGCATAATGGCAAGACATGCAAGCCAGACGAGTGTAAAGCCGCTTCAGGACTATCATGCTGACCTTGCTCGACGCAAAGATATTTCATAAATA
>VGAZ01000113.1 GCA_016870615.1 Actinomycetota bacterium
TCTTCCTAAAACTGGAAATGTGTCAGTAATATTTGGAATATCACTCGCATCATTAATAATTTTTGGGCCGGCTACAGCAATGCTTGTAACTGCAGTTTCTGCGCTTAATGTAAAAGACTTCGTCAGACGCGTCCCTTATTACAAGCACCTTTTCAATGCAGGGCAGTACCTCCTGTCATTTGCAGCCACTGCCATATTTTTTGAATCCTTTTATGACAGGAGCCAGACCAATTTCTTCTATGCGCGAAATATATGGGTAATATTTCTTGTAACTTATATATTTTTTATACTCAACACCACGCTTACAGCAGGCGCTATTTCCATAAGCACGGGTATGCATGTCTTAAATATATGGGTTTTTAATTTTGCCTGGATCGTGCCGTTTCAGTTCTTTCTTTCTGCCATGGCAATTGCGATTGCTTTTTTATATATACGATTCAGCCCCTTTACCCTGATATTTACGTCCCTGCCACTTATAATTGCCCAGTATACTTATCTTTTAAGAATAAAAGAGCGTCGCACACTGCTTAGCAGCATTATGCAGATAGTAAAGATCATGGAGGCAAAGGATATATACACGGCGGGACATTCCATAAGGGTTGCTGACTACAGTGAAATGATTGCAAGGGGACTGCGGCTTAATGAATATGATATTGAAATTGTGCGGAACCTGGCAAGCTTGCATGATATAGGAAAAATCCAGATAGATTTGTCTATCTTAAATAAATTAACAAAGCTTACGGATAAAGACTGGAAGGAAATAAAGAAACACCCTGTTGTAAGCTATGAAATAGTTAAACAGATTGACTTCTTAAAGGACAGAGCCACAGCAATTCTTTATCACCATGAGAGGGTTGACGGAAACGGTTATCCCTTTGGAAAAAAAGATGATGAGATACCGCTGTTTGCAAGGATTTTATGCGTTGCGGACTCTTTTGATGCAATGTCCACTGATAGGCCTTACCGCAGGGCTAAGACAATAGGGGAAAGTATTACAGAACTTGAAAGAAACAGGGGAACCCAGTTTGATGAAAAAGCATGTGATGTTATGATTGATGTTTTAAGAAAAAAAATGATACCTGCAGGACCTCTTGATTTAATTGAGGCGGGAAATAATTAATATGGCTTATCAGCGCAAACATAAAAAAAAATCATCTGCAGCAGGTGTTTCAGTAAACAGTCCTGGCAGATTGAACAATAATTACTGGATCATTTTTGGCAAATGCATTGGATGGCTTTTACTGGGTGCTGCGGCAGGATATGCCTTTTTTTATTTTTTTACTGATTTTAGTGTAAATTTTGTTGGAAGGTATAAATTTATACAGGGACTTTTCGGGCTTAACCAGTATGCGCAAGGTTCAAGTTATATTGCAGTGCTCATGGCAATTATTATCGGAAATCTTGTGTCTACAATCGCATATTTTATTCTGGGCTATTTCAGGCTGCTGCTGCCGCTTTCAATTATAACCGGTTTTTTAATGATAATACTTCTTTTTACAGGCTCAGTAATAAGGAATATTCCAATACCTGCCGAAGTTATAATACTTTTTTGTATTGAAGCATTTTACCGCTGTATAGCACTTAGTACTGGTGAGCATCTGTTTAAAAATAAACTGGAAAATAAAACTGTGCTTGCTGTTTCTGTGGCGGCAGTGATAATACTGCTGCTTGGTGCTGCATTTTATGAAATATACCAGATTTTCGGATACGTATTCTGATTTACAGATAAAAACATTTAAGGTCCGGGGCTTTGCTTATTCTGCTTATTATCCCCCAAGTCTTGATATAAGTTTGGAAAATTCTGCTGAGGGTTCGCATTTATTAAAAATAATGTTATTAAGGGTTAAAAGAAGAGGCGTTTTTTCGTCAATACCCGGTATTTTGCTATTTATCCAGGCAGTGGCCAACTTAAGCGCAATGTATCCTTCTCCATATTCTCCCTGGGCATACATTTCATTGAAAGCTATCTGGCCGTCCATTCCTTTTCCAACCATTTCGCCAAATCTCCTGTTGCGGCCAGCAGCTGACGTAACATGCAGGTCTCCTATGCCTGCAAGATCAAATGCCGTACGGCTGTTTCCGCCTGCTGCCTGGACTATTTCTGCAATCTCAAGGCAGGCCTGGTTAAACAGGAAAGCTACAGTATTGTAATAGAAGCCTTCTTTTTGGCCCCTGTAAATACCATCGCAAATTCCTGCAGCCATAGCATATATGTTTTTAAAAGATGAGCAAAGCTCAACGCCCATAATGTCATTTTCCGTAAAAATCCTGTAATAGTCTGTGCAGAAAGATCTGGCGGTGTCCTTTATTTTTCTATCAGACAATCCGTACATGCTTGCAGAAGCAATTCTGCATGAAAGGTCAACTGCCCTTACAGGCCCGCCCACAGATGCTATTTTTAGCTCTTTTCCTGGAAATTTTTCAGCATAGATATCAAACGCAGCTTCAGTTGCCCTGACTATTTTACCCCCGTACTGCACAAATCCTTTTGTCAGCTTAAAAAAAGTATAATCTTTATCTTTATCTATATTATCCAGTATCTTACCGAAAATATTTACAAATCCTTCACTTGTTACTGCTATAAATATTACATTCACATCTTCAAGGGCGGTACACAGGTCCTGCCAGTAGTAAAGACAAACATTTCCAGGAAGGGCTTTTTTCAGTTTTGGATGAAAACCCTTAATGGAGGATTCAATAAGTTCATCATCAAGCCATGTTCCCCAGAGATTGACCTCAATATGGTTATCAGAAAGTGGAAACGTTATTGCGCTTCCCATATATCCTGCGCCAATAACTGCTGCTTTAATTTGCAAAGACATAGTTTCCTTTCAGGTTGATTTGAATCAATTTTATTTATCCTGGTGTTTATTATATATACAGAAAGCCCATAATTTCCAGAAAAACAAGAATTAATGCATGGAAAAAGGAAAAAGCCGGTTCGCGTGTAAAAAACATTAAAGGCAGATGATGAATTATAATGGCAAAAAATAAAAGAAAAGGATTTGCCCTGATTTAAAAACCGGCCAAATCAAAGGACACCCTGCCTATTATTACAAGAAGCATAATAATAAAAACCACCCTTATAATAATCGGTTTTACCTTATGGTTTATATATGTTCCAAGCCTTGCTCCTGCAACAGAGCTGGCAGCAATAATAAGGGCTGTAATATAGTTAAACTCAACAGATATAATTTTTCCTATAATGCCGGGAATTGAATTAATCAGTATTATCATTAGCGATGTCCCGACAGCCACTTTTAACGGAATGTCCAGGAAAAAAACAAGAAGCGGCACATATAAAAATCCTCCGCCTACACCAAGAATCCCACCCAAAAATCCCGCAACCATACCTAATGGTATTGCCTTAAAAAGATTTCTCTTTACAATTGCCGCATCTTCAATATTACAGCTTTGCGCAGAATTAGCTTTTTTTTCACGGTACAGGCGCAGCACAAACAGCGAAAGGGAAAGGATTACAGCGAAAAGGTAAATAATCTTTATTGTGGCGTCGGAAAAATATTTTGTAAGATAAGATCCTGCAAAAGTAAATCCCATGCTTGCAATGCCAAAATACAGCGCATATTTTATCCTGAGGGTTTTTTTCAGGTAGTTAAAAAGGGTTCCGGAAGCGGATGCAAAAAATATCTGGACCATGGATATTGCTGTTGCCTGCTTTGCGCCGGTATTTGTAAAATAAATAAGCGCAGGAATGACTATAAAGCCTCCGCCAATTCCAAGAAGCCCGGATAAGGTGCCTCCGGCAAAGCCGATTAATACATATTTTAAATATTCCATTTAAAGCAGCGCCGCAACTTCATTTTAATCTTTAAAGTTTAAACAAATTGAAGTGTAACTTCAAGAAGAATGTGAAGAAGTATTTTTTAAGCTTTTATCAATTGGTTTTTTATTGATGATTAAATTTTGATTATAATAATGTTAGAATATCCTTTTATACAATATGCAGGAAACAATATAATTAAAATATTTACAAAGCTTTTTGATAAAATCATTGGGATTTAATTATGAACTTCAAACAGGAAATAATAAACACCATTTGTGGTAAAAAGGTATCCCACCTGCCTTTTATACCACGGCTTGATATATGGTATAAAGCCAATAAATTCAGGAATACTTTGCCCCGGAAATATAAAGATGCCACCCTTAATGAAATAGTTGATGATATCGGCCTGGGATATCATACTGTGGTACCGGATTTCAGTAATCTGCGAACCGGGGAAAGCATTGCTTTTTTGGGCCTTGGAGTTTATGACCTTAAAACTAATCCATATAAAATTGACTTTTCTGGCCTGGATTTTAAATTCACTACTAATGAGAATGGTGTTACCGAAACTACGTTTAAAACACCTTATGGAAATATAAAAACAACCACTGTTTATAATGATGCTATGCTTAAAAGCGGCGCAACTATCGGGCATACAACAGAACATGCATTAAAAAATATAAATGATATTGAGGCGATGATATATATTTTTGAAAATATGGCGGTTAAAGACAATTACAGTGATTTTAGGCAATATAGAAGGTCAATAGGCGATAATGGAGTTTGCGTTGCATTCAGTATGCTGTCAGGGTCTCCTTTCCATCATATAATGAAGGAATTAATTCCATTTGAACAATTTGTCTATACTTTTAATGACAGCCTGCCTTACCTTGAAGAACTTTCAGGGGCAATCAGCGTTTTTTTCGATAAAATTTTAAACATAGCCGCAATGTCTGATTCGGAAATATTATTCTGTGGTGCAAATTATGACAGTTTTCTTACATGGCCTGCATTTTTTAATAAATATATTACACCATTTCTTAAAAAATATTCCAAGCTTGCCCATAAGAACAATAAATTCTTCCTCACTCACACTGATGGGGAAAATGAAAACCTGATAAATGAATATATTGAAAGCGGGATTGATGTGGCAGATTCCATATGCCCTTTCCCGATGACAAAACTGAAATTACCGGGTATAAGAAAAGATTTTGGCGAAAAGATTACAATTTGGGGGGGATTGCCATCCATTTGTATTCTTGAAGAATATATGAATGACTATGAATTTGACAAGTATATACATGAATTATTGCAAAGCCTTGGAAAAGGTGATCATATAATTCTCAGTTTTGCCGACACAACCCCGCCGGACGGCAAATTTGAAAGAATACTCAAAGTTAATAAACTGGCTAAAAGTTTTAAAGTTTAGTTCCTGGCGGCCATTTCATTATTTTTAATATTTTCTTTATTATTTTTCATAATATGAAAAGCAATTCAAAAAAGTTAAAAGTCAGCCTTATTGCAATTGCTTCATTTATAGTTTTGCTCATAATAATATTTTTTTCCTACTGGGGTTTTGCAGTTTCAAGGATTAACAGTTTTGCAGTGCTTGAGCCCCAAAAAATGCAGCTGCCCGGCTCATTTATAAATCTGCGCGGTGCAGATATTTACTATACCGAAAACAAAGCAAATATAAATGAAGGCGGCAGCAAGCAGGCCCCTGCTCAAAAT
>VGAZ01000114.1 GCA_016870615.1 Actinomycetota bacterium
CAACAATTATTGAAATTCCCGGGGTCCAGGCTGTCTGCGGCGGATTTTTATCTGCAGCTTTTTTTGCGGCATGCAGGCAGAAGTAAAACCTTGGCAGGTCTGATTTTTCAATCATTGCCCAGGCTTTCTTGCTCACGCTTAAAAATGCAATGCCTGTGGGAGCACTTATGGCTTTCTGTGAGCCTCCGCACACTATGTCAAGATTCCAGTCATCAGCCTTTAATTCTGATGCGCCTACCCCGCTTATTGCATCAACTATTAAAATTGCAGGGTAATCCTTAACTATTTTGCCAACTGCCTCAATATCATTTAAAACCCCTGTCGAGGTCTCGCTCTGCTGCAGCATTACACCTTTAATGCCAGGATCCTTGTCGAGGGCTTTTTTAATATCACCGGGATTAACAGCGCTGCCCCACTCATAATCAAGCGCTATTACTTCCAGCCCGAATGTTGCGCTGATTTTTTTAAACCTTTCACCGAAATTTCCAACACTTGCAATAAGCACTTTGTCGCCCCTGCAGAAAGTATTTGTAACGGCTGCCTCCATTGCGCCTGTACCAGAAGATGTAAGGACAAAAACATTATTTCCTGTCTGCATGAATTTTTTCAGCTTTTCGGTTAATTCTGAAAAAACCTTTGAAAATTCAGGCGACCTGTGATGCATAAGCGGCCTTCCATGCTCTGCCAGAACTTCCTGCGCAATAGGCACAGGGCCAGGTGTCATAATATAGTTTTTCCTCATTTTATTGCCTTCTTTCCCTGATTTTCATTAACCCTTTAAAATTAATGAAATATAATAATTATATTTACTATTTTTTTGCACCTCTTGTAATTGCTATCTTACCAGTCCTGACAAGCTCAAGTATGCCAAAAGGTTTTAACAATTCCTCAATGCCGTCCACTTTCCTGCTTGTGCCGGTTATCTCGATAACAAGTGATTTTTTGGCAACATCAACAATGCTTGCCCGGAAAATATTTGCAATTTCAAGTATTTCAGCCCGTGTGTTGTTATCAGAATTCACTTTTATCAAAACCAGCTCTCTTTCAACTATGTTGGAAGGGTCAAGCTCCTGAATTTTGAGCACATTTATAAGTTTATGCAGCTGTTTTACTATCTGCTCTATGCTGTGTGTTTCAGCTTTTACAACCAGAGTAATTCTTGATATTTTTTCATCGTCTGTTGTGCCCACTGCCAGGCTTTCGATATTAAATCCCCTTCTTGAAAAAAGGCCCGCTATTTTTGCAAGCACGCCGGATTTGTTTTCAACTAAAACAGATATTATATGATTGGAACTCATTTTAACCGCCTTTTATATTTTTCAAACATTTTAATCACATTCAATCATCTGGTCTATTGCCGAACCTGCAGGAACCATGGGGTAAACATTTTCTTCCCTGTCAATCCAGAAATCGACAAGCACGAGATTGTCTATTGCCAGCGCTTCTTTGATTGCAGCCTCAACTTCACTTTTTTCTTTTACCCTGAAACCCTGTCCGCCGTATGCCTCTACAAGTTTTACAAAATCAACGCTGCCCTCAATATTTGTATGGGAATACCTTTTGTTCCAGAAAAATTCCTGCCACTGCCTCACCATGCCAAGGTAACCGTTATTAAGTACCATTATTTTAACAGGTATTTTATTGGCCACTGCAGTTGCAAATTCCTGCACGTTCATCTGTATGCTTCCGTCACCTGCTATATCTATTACTGTTTTTTCCGGGTTGCCGACTTTTGCGCCAATTGCTGCCGGAAAACCAAAACCCATGGTGCCAAGCCCTCCTGATGAAACAAGGGTCCTTGGTTTTGTAAACTTGTAATATTGTGCTGTCCACATCTGGTGCTGGCCGACTTCAGTGCATATAATAGCGTCTCCTTTTGTGATTTCATAAATTTTTTCTATTATATATGCAGGTTTTAATGTACCGGGTGTATCATTATATTTAAGTGCGCATGTTTTTTTCAGTTCCATAACATGCTCTATCCATGGTTTCTGGTCCGTTATGCCGGTTTTGGCTGCAGTTTCTTCATATTTTAATTTCAAATCCGAAAGAACACTTTTTGCATCTCCAACAATCGGTATATCTACCTTTATATTTTTCCCGATTTCTGCAGGGTCTATATCTATATGTATTACTCCGGCATTTTTTGCAAACTCTGAAAGTTTACCGGTTACCCTGTCATCAAACCTTACACCCACTGCAATGATAAGGTCAGTTTCTGTAAAAGCAAGGTTTGCATATTTTGTTCCGTGCATGCCTGCCATCCCAAGGCAGAGGCTGTTTGTATCAGGAAAAGTGCCTTTTCCTGTAAGTGATGTTATTACAGGTATTTTTGAAAGCTGCGCAAATTCAGTAAGAACACTGCTTCCGCCTGAAGATGTGACTCCTCCTCCTGCAAAAATTACCGGCCTCTTGCTTTCCTGTATTTTCTTTACAGCCTGGATAATCTGTCTTGGATTGCCTTTATATGTCGGCTTATAGCCTTCAAGGGCAATTTCAGGCTTAAAATTTTCATCAATATGCCCCTTTGAAATATCTACAGGTATATCTATAAGAACAGGCCCGGGCCTTCCTGTAAAAGCAATATAAAAAGCTTCCTTAATAACAGAAGGCAGTTCCTTTATATCCTTTATCAGGTAATTATGCTTGGTTATGGGAGCAGTTATTCCCGTGATATCAGCTTCCTGGAAAGCATCCGTGCCTATAACATGGGTTGAAACCTGGCCCGTTATTGCTACAATCGGGATAGAATCCATATAAGCATTTGCAATGCCAGTAATAAGATTTGTTGCCCCGGGCCCGGATGTTGCCATGCACACCCCTGTTTTTCCTGTGGACCTGGCATACCCGTCTGCTGCATGCGCCGCTCCCTGCTCATGCCTTACAAGTATATGCCTTATGTCACTGTCATAGAGGGCATCATATATGGGTATGACCACTCCGCCGGGGAAACCAAAGATTACCTCGACTCCTGCTTCCTTTAAGCATTTTATCAGCATTTGAGCCCCTGTTATTTTACCCATAATTTTCTCCCCTTTTTAAGTTAGTAACAACTTTATAACAACATTTTTAAATTATAACATATATAAAAATTTATTTGATACATTTTTAATATTTAATAAAATATTAATAATCTATCGCTTATTCTAGCACTGCCCCTTTTGATGCTGATGTGACCATTCTTGCATACCTGTAAAGATAGCCCTCTTTAATCTTAATCTCCGGAGGCGACCATTTTTGCATGCGTTTTTCTATTTCAGCATCGCTTACTGCAAGGTTAATTGAATTGGAATTAATATCTATTTCTATGATATCACCGTTTTCTATTATGGCTATCGGCCCACCAGACTGCGCCTCAGGCGAAATGTGGCCAATTGATGCGCCCCTTGTAGCGCCTGAAAACCTCCCGTCAGTTATTAAGGCAACATCCCGGTCAAGCCCTGCTCCTGCAATTGCAGAAGTCGGTGATAACATTTCCCTCATTCCGGGCCCGCCTTTGGGTCCCTCATATCTTATGACAATAACATCTCCCCTGGCTATTTTCCCTTCCATAATTGCTTCCATCGCATCCTCTTCGCTGCTATAAACTTTTGCCGGCCCGCTGTGCTTAAGCATGGAAGGATCAACTGCTGATTTTTTCACCACACAGCCCTCTGGCGCAATATTTCCCCACAGTATGGCAAGCCCTCCATCAGGCGTATAAGGATTTGAATACGGCCTTATAACTTCACTGTCAAGTATTTGCGCTCCTGATATATTTTCTTCAACACTTTTTCCTGTCACGGTTGCAAGGCTGCCGTTAAGCGCGCCATTTTTAAATAATTCATTCATAACTGCCTGTATTCCGCCTGCATAATATAAATCCTCTATATGATAGCTTCCTGCAGGGCTTATACGGCAAAGGTTAGGGGTCTTTTTGCTTATGCTGTTAACAAGCTCCAGGGAAAATTCTGCCTTTGCTTCTTTTGCAATGGCAGTAAGGTGAAGTATCGTGTTTGTTGAGCACCCTACAGCCATATCAACAGCAAGCGCATTCTTGATTGAGCCGGTATTTATAATATCCCTTGGCTTTACATTATTTTTAACAAGCTCCAGTATTTTCATTCCTGCAGTTTTTGCAAGCCTTATCCTTTTTGAAAATACGGCTGGTATTGTGCCGTTTCCCGGAAGCGCTATGCCAATAGCCTCTGATAGGCAATTCATTGAATTTGCTGTAAACATACCTGAACAGCTTCCGCATGTCGGGCATGCTTCCTCTTCAAGCTCCCTTATATCTTCGTCAGTGTATTTACCGCTTCTGTAGCTTCCTGCAGCTTCAAAACAGGTACTTAAATCCACGCTTGCGCCTTTAAACCTGCCCGCCAGCATGGGGCCCCCGCTTACAACTATTGAAGGTATATTTAAGCGCAGTGCTGCCATTATCATGCCGGGTACAATCTTGTCGCAATTTGTAACCATTACAAGGCCGTCAAAACCCTGTGCTATCGCCACGGCTTCAATACTGTCTGCAATAATTTCCCTGCTGGCCAGCGAATATTTCATGCCTTTATGATTCATTGCAATGCCATCGCAAATGCCAATAGTAGAAAAGGTTTGCGGGGTGCCGCCTGACATAAGAATGCCTTCTTTTACAGCTTCTGCAATACTGTCAAGATACATATGCCCGGGTATTACAGTATTTGCAGAGTTGACTATGCCTATAAGGGGATTTTGCAGCTCATCATCAGTATATCCCAGCGCCTTAAACAATGACCTGTGCGGTAGCCTTGTTATGCCTTGCTTTACATTGTCACTTCTCAACTTTCCTCCATTCCTGTTAAAATAAATTTATTAAAATTTTAAAATATCTTAAATTAATAAAAAAACAGCAGCGCACGAAATGTTTACTGCTGTTTTAAAGCCGGATGATTTTTAAAAATTAAAGTTGGATTCTGATCATCTCATCCTGCTTTATTACAGCACAAGGCACACTGATAGGATGACCAGGATAATAATGGCAGGCATGGATATGCACTTAAAGGTTTTTCCTTTAATCGATGAAAATAATGTATTTCTGTATTCTTTGTGCTCCATTTACTTATTTCTGCCATTAAAAGTTAAAATTTTTATTGGAAAAATATAATAGCATAATTATTTTTTTCAAACAATATTTTTTTTAAACAATTTTTAAATCCACAACTTTTTTATAAGCATACCTTTCTGCAGAAACAAAGGGATGCAAACAAATTGCCTGCATCCCTTATATTAAATAATATTTATTTAATCCTTATTACTTCAAATATTCAAGCTCTCAAAAATCATGCATCAAATGACCATGTTGTAGAATTATTATTACTGTCGCAATATTATTGTGACGTTGTAGTGCTGGTGGCCCCTGACTGGGCTTTTGACCTGTATTCCTGCGCAAGTAGATGCCTCTGGTTAAGGTTTAATACTGCATTGAAATTATTGATTGCCTCCTGGTAATTGCCCATCCTGTAATTTATAAGGCCCTGCTTG
>VGAZ01000115.1 GCA_016870615.1 Actinomycetota bacterium
TACTCAAAATGATTATATAGACAGTAATTATACGAATTTTTAAACAGGGTAGTTATCACTTATAATATAATAGCTGTGCCCAAAGCTGCTTTAGACACTTACAGATTTATATAAATTGCATAGTGAAAACGTTAGTCTCTTGCTTGTAAAATAAAAATATATGCAATACAATGTAATAAAATGAGATACAGAGGAGTAAAAACATAATGCCAATGAGTTTGCGCCTGCCGCCAAAAATCATAAATATGATAGAAAAAGCTGCATTAAAAGATAAAAAAACAAAAACTGCTTTTGTAATTGAGGCAATAAACCAGAAACTGGGACTGGTAAAAAACAGGGAAGGGGCACTGCGGGATTTTGCAGGATGGCTTTCCAAAAAGGAAGCAGAGGAGCTTCGGCTTGCCACAGCTGTATTTGAAAAAATCCAGGAAGGCGACTGGAAATGAGGCTTATTCTTGATACGAATATATTTTATGACTATGCGGAAGGAAAACCTGAGGTTGTTGATGTAATTGCCAGTAAAGCGGATGAGATTTGTTTTTCCTCAATTGTTTTAGGTGAGCTTTATTATGGTTTTTTAAAAAGTTCCCAGAAGAAATTAAACGAAAAGAAGATTGAGCAGTTTATTGATTTGCTTAATGTGGAAATAATTGAAGTGGATGAAAATGTTTGTCGTAAATATGCGCTTATTTATGAATATTTAGAAAAAAAAGGATGCAGGATTCCCATAAATGATGTCTGGATAGCTGCCTGTTGCATGGCTGATGGTGGAACCCTGCTTACAAGGGATAATCATTTTAATAATGTTGAACAGATAGAAAAAATAATAATATAATCGATTTAATTTATTAATTAAGCCAAAAATCATGAATGCATACAAACATTTATATCTGGTAAGGCACGGAGAAGCAGTGAGCAGCAACAGGCTGGTAAAAGATTATGACAGAGCGCTTGCGCCAAAAGGAATCAGCAATAATTATAAAGTTGCAAAGCAGATTGCTGTGAATTTTAATGTCCCTCAATTGATAGTTACAAGCCCTGCTGCAAGGGCCATTCACACAGCCCTCATCTTTGCGCGCACATTGGGCTATCAATTTGAGGATATACGTATTCTAAAGGATCTTTACGAGTATATGGATGAAATGCAGCTTGGCATAATAAAAAATATTGATAACTGTATTGAATCTGCTATGCTTGTGGGCCACAATCCATCAATGGAGTATACGTCAAATTTCTTCCTGGACAAAAAAATCGAAAATTTCCCCACATCGGGTGTTGTTTATATGGAATTTGAGGCTGATTCATGGGACAAAGTGGTAAAATTAAAACCTGTTGCACAATTTGTTAATTTTTTCCAGGAATAATAAATTTTGTTTACGGAAATATTTTTTTGTAATCTATCACTTTATGGGTAAATTTTAAATGCTTGGCTTTTTTTTAATATTGATAATAATTGTCATAGCTGTGGTTGCCCTGATTATTTTTCTTATTGCAAGGTTTATCAGGCGGCTCTTTACACCGCTCAGTGCCGGCAATGCCCAAGGCCAAAATGCAGGCGACATATCCAAATCTGAACAATTCAGGCAGTTCAGCCATGAAAGGACAGAGTACTGGGACAGGGTAATAAGACAGCAGAAAGCCAGCGGCACATTTGATGAAAACAAAAGGGTGTATGAAGAAGGCCAGTACATGGGTGTAAAATACAGCATAGTTAAAAGCTCGGCAATTGACACAGAAAGCCAGGGCACCGAAGCAGACCTTATTGTGCAGATGATAATGTTTACCCAGGTGAATGATTAGCCAGCACAACATTCCTGTTAGAATTGTCAATTGACGTTTCGTTTTCTTTCCCTGTTTTTAATATAGCGCTGTATTGCATCGACGGAAGAAACCCAGTTCCTTCCTTCTTTATGTGCTTCCAGTTTACCCTGTCTTATTAACAAATTAAGATATTTTGCAGAATATGGAAATTTTTTGGCAAGTTCAGATAAAATATGATAGCTCTCCCTTTTGTTTGAAACGGGCGTTAAGATTTTTAAATATATATCAAGAGATCTTTCTGCTGATTGGGCAATAAATTGAACAAGTGGTTTGAAATATCCATTATCAGCCTGCCTTAAAACATTGTAATATTTTTTCCGGTCATTTTTAAGGATAATAACCAGTGGAAATCCACACTGCATAAGAAAAAGGTTCATTATTATCCTGGCAGTTCTTCCATTGCCGTCAAAAAAAGGGTGTATAGAGACTAATTTGTGATGCATAAGCGCGGAAAATTCTGTTATGTGAAATTTTTCTTTATTATTTTTAATCCAATATATAAGCTCCTTCATTTTTTGTGGGATTTCAAGGGCATCTGGTGGATTAAAATCCGCACCTGTGATGATTACATTTGCATTACGGTATACTCCAGCCCACTGTCTGTCTGTACCATGCATGATAATCTGGTGTATACTTCTGATTAAATGTTCTGATATAGTATGGTTTTTTCCATTTTCGACTAAATCATACAAATATTCTAAAGCCATAATATGGTCCCTGGCTTCCAGGTGATCTTTAAGAGGTTTACCTTTTACTGTTATGCCCTCATTAATAACAAGAGCAGTTTCCCTCAGTGTTAAGCTGTTGCCTTCAATTGCATTTGAATTATAAGTCATTTCAATCCTGAAATGATCCTGTAATTTCTTCAAAGCTGATTCGGGTAATGGACGAAGAATATTTAACTTTTTAAGTTTCTCTTCTATACGGTTTGCAATTTTATTATCGAGATATATCATAATAATTAATATGGTATATATTATTTTTTATATTATACCATATTAAGATTGGTGGACAAGATTTAATTTAAAGGCAGTTAATAAGTCTCTTTTTATCATTTTTAGAATTAAACCATTTACCGGAAATAGAGTAAGTATAAATAATAAGCATAATATTACCAGATAAATTGTGAGTATTTCATGCAAGCAGAGCAGAGAGTTGCCAATTATTATTTGAAAAATCATTGTTAAAATAAATATTATATATTATTATCTATATATAAATAGATATAATAATAAATTATCTATACTATATTATAAAATATCTGGAAAAGGAAAATATAAGATGGACAATTCATCAGTTTTCTGGAACTCCTCAGTTGAGGAACTCAAGAAAGGCTTAATTGAGCATAATGACAGCTATGAATGCCTTCTGTGCGGCAGGAAAATAGAAAAGGGCATAATCTATAAAGAAGGGCAAACTTTTTATGAAGCTTCAAAATATGCAGAGCTTCATATAAATAAAGTTCATGGCTCAGTGTTTGAATACATAATTAATATGAACAATAAGCTTACAGGACTGACCCCCCAGCAGAAAAAACTGCTTTTGCTTTTTTACCTGGGAAAAAGCGATGAAGAGATTAAAAACAAGTTGAATGTGGGCAGTATTTCAACCATACGCAACCACCGCTTTTTACTGAAGGAAAAAGAAAGGCAGTCCCGCCTTTTTATCGTACTTATGGAGCTTTTGAAACAGAAAGATAAATATGCTCCTGCAATCATAGATATTCATCCCGGAGCAACCATGGTAGACCAAAGATACAATATCACTGAAGATGAATTTAAATCTGCGATGAAAAAGTACTTTCCGGACGGCAGGGAGAAAGCACTCAATGCTTTTCCTAAAAAACAAAAGCATAAATTAATGGTGCTCAAAAATATAGCAGAAAGATTTGGCAGCGAAAAGATATATACTGAAAAAGAAGTAAATGAGGTCTTAAAGTCCGCTTTTGAAGACTATGTTACTCTCAGGCGATACCTTATTGAATATGGTTTCCTTGACAGAAAGCCTGACGGCAGCCAGTACTGGATAAGGTAAAATTAACCATCACAGGGATAGTTGTATTTAATTTCCTTGCATTCATTTATCTTCACCATTAATAAATATAGGTAATACGCATAATAAGTCAAGATAAGTTATAAGCAGTTCAGGCGGAAATCTAACCATAATAATTAATCAGGCCCCATTAATAAATTTAATAATATTTTTATTGCAATTATCTCATTTTTATCTATTATGTATATATGACATTATATATTTATATATATGTACATAATAGATTTAATAACTATTTTTTATTGATAGCCAAAGGCAAACAATTAATAAATTAAGAGCACAGGTATTAAGAAAAATTTGACAAAATGGTTAACAATTGTTAAATTATTTATGCTGTTTAATCCAGAATTAAATATACAACGACAGGGTATAACTCTGTTTAAAAGCCCTCATTTTTTGAGGGCTTTTACCTTCTTAAAACCAATAAAATGAAAGATCGCATAATCTATTATATTGATGGATTAAACCTTTATAGGGGTTTGAAAGATGCTAAACTCCAATATTATTATTGGTTAGATTTAATAAAAATGGTTACAAATCTAAATAGTGAGAATCAAACACTTGAAAAAGTAAAATATTTTACAAGCATATTTTCAGAAAAAGTAAATCCATGTAAAACTCAATGGCAAAAAGTATATTTAAAAGCATTGGGTACATTTGAAAATTTAGAAATTTTTAAGGGGAGACATCAAGCTACTACTGAACAATGCAAAAAATGTGGAAATACCTATACAAAATATTCAGAAAAGCTAACAGATGTGAATATAGCCTGTGAAATGTTTGAAGATGTATATAAAAAAAATTGTGATGCAATAGGTCTTGTAACAGCAGATTGTGATTTAAAACCAGTTGTAGAAAAAATTTTTAATATCTTTAAAAATATTAAAATATTTGCATTATTTCCACCCAAAAGATATAGCGTTGAGTTAAAGCAAGCCTGTACCAACTGCAGGGTTATTTCAAGAACATTGATAAAAAATTGTCAACTTCCAGATTATATTTTAAAAAAGTCGGGGATAAAATTATATAATCCTAAAAAGTTTGTGGAACATTTTAGAGAAGAAAACAGGTTAAGGCAGTAAAGTTAAGAAACAAGAAACATGTAAAACTAAATACATCTTCTGGAGAAACGCTTGGAAAAGATGATGGGTACTGGTAAGAATCCGGAATTCTTATCAATACCCACCGAACTGATTCTAAGATATATTGTATTTATCCTGCACGCTTAGTCAAGCCTTTGTTTTGTATTTGCAGCACAAATTTGACAGATTATTATTCTTCTGCTAACTTAAGATCAATTCCCAGGATAGCAAAAAAATACAGCTTTTAAGGGCTCTTTTATTAATTTGTGTGAATAGGAAAACAATGGATTCTTTAAAAAATCATCTTGAAAAAATAAATGTACTCAAAGCTTATGAGACAGCGCCTTCTTCAGGTTTAAGAGAGATTCTTTCC
>VGAZ01000116.1 GCA_016870615.1 Actinomycetota bacterium
TTATTTCAAAAGCGCCTTTGGTTATGCTATTGTACTGCACCGAAAGTTCAATTATGTCTATGAGCTCTGCAGGGGGATTATTAATATATCCCTGGTTATTAAGTATTGATATGCTGCTTTGTGTATCATAATTTGAGAAAATACCTGAAAGCCTGTCAAGCTCCCCGAAGGCATCATCAATAATATCATCCGGTTTTTGATCAGTTGTTGCATATATGACTACACTTACATAAGTGCCTATCTTTTCCCTTACCTGCTCTGTCCGCACAAGATTAAGATAACAACCTGCAAACAAAACAAAGGTTAAGATTGCCACAAGCAGCACAGAAATATGCAACAGCATCCTTGAATTAAATTTTTTTAGATTAAATTTCCCTGCCATAATTAAACTTCCAAATCTTATAAAGGCACACGGTTGTATATTATATACCTTACTTAATATATTTAAATACTTTAAAAATTTATTTTTGGAGCCAAATAAGCTGATGGGAGTTAGAGGCAATATTTTTCTGCTTCTTATCCATATTGAAAGAATAATGCAATAAATATAATATTAGGTTATAAAATAATTATAACATTTTATTTATTGTATACAGTTTAATAGAAAGGCATAAAATGAGTTTCAATGATTTAACACCTGAAGAAGAAAGAATTATAATTAATAAGGGTACCGAGCCGCCATTTACCGGAGAATATGAAAATTTCTTTGAAGAAGGATCCTATATTTTCAGCAGTTTTCACAGATGCCTTCAAAAAAGACACGTACAGATGACGGTGAGTATTTTTCCTTAATAATTTCAGGGATTTCAAATTTAAAAGCAATATCATATATATCAGTTATCTTTCCGCATCTTAAACAAATATAATGGTAATGCTTCCTTGTGTTGCCGTCATATCTTTTTGAAGTGTTTATTCCCTCTACTATTTCAGCTATTCCTATGGAATTAAAAGTCATAAGTGTCCTGTAAACAGTGTCAAAAGAAATATCCGGCAGCTTGCCTTTTACCCTTTTATAAAGTATATCCACGCTGGGATGATCTGTTGAATTAATCAACTCCTCATATATAATTGTTCGCTGGGGAGTGATTTTAAGTCTCTTGTCCCTGCATTTCTGCTTAAACTCTGTTAAAAGGCTATTTTTAAATTCTGTATCCATATTTGTTATTATATAATAATAATTTTAAATATATAATGATTGTACCAGTTTTTTTAAAAAAATCATAAATAAATTTTATTTAATCAAGTGCTTGCAGGCAGTAATTAAATCATTATCTCTTTGTTATCAGCCCGAATATGCCTCTTATTATCTCCCTGCCTATCTGCCTGCCAAAAGACGATGCCGCAGATTTTGCCATCCTGTTTATTGCAGAATCACTTCTAGTTCTTCTTGCTGTTTTTGTTCCATAATCATAATTCCTGGTTCTTGAGCCCGAATAGGTGCTGCTTTTTTGATTCTGCGGTATTGCCTGCGCCTGCTCCAGTTTCTTTTGCAATATCTCGTATGCTGACTCCCTGTCAAAAGTGGTTTCATATTTGTGCCTTAATACTGAATTATCTATAAGTACCTGTCTCTCCTGCTCAGTTATTGTTCCAAGCCTGCTGGCTGGCGGAATTACAAATGCCCTGTTTACAATTTGAGGCCTTCCATCTTCATCTAAAAATGAAACAAGCGCTTCACCCACTTTAAGTTCGGTAATTGTGCCTGCCACATCCAGCCTGGGATTGGGCCTGAAAGTATCTGCGGCAGCTTTTACTACTGCCTGTTCCTTTGGCGTAAAAGCCCTGAGGGCATGTTGAACCCTGTTTCCAAGCTGTCCAAGCACCTTATCCGGAAGATCAGTTGGGCTGTGGGTTACAAAATAAACTCCAACTCCCTTGGATCTTACAAGCCTGACTACCTGCTCTATTTTTTCAAGCAGCACTTTTGGAGCATCATAAAAAAGCAAATGCGCTTCATCAAAGAAAAAAACAGCTTTGGGCTTAGCCTGGTCTCCAACTTCAGGCAGCTCTTCAAATAACTCCGAGAGGAGCCAGAGCAGAAAAGTTGAATAAAGCGCAGGAGACTGGTAGAGCTGTTCTGAGGCAAGGATATTTATAAAACCCATTCCTTCTTTGTCAACTCTTAAAAAATCCTGGATATCCAGCGCAGGTTCAGCAAAGAAATTATCCCCTCCCTGCGCCTCAAGAGAAAGCAAACCTCTTTGTATTGCACCTATTGACTGTTTGGAAACATTTCCATAATCCACAGTGTATTCCTGTGAACGGTCGCCAACATACTTTAACATATGCCTCAGGTCTTTCAAGTCTATAAGAAGCATGCCCATATCATCAGCAACTTTAAATACAATATTTAAAACACCGCTTTGAGTATCATTTAAACCCAGCAGCATTGAAAGAAGAAGGGGGCCCATTTCTGAAATAGCAGTCCTGACCGGATGGCCGAGCTTGCCGAAAACATCCCAGAGCACAACGGGAAACCCTCTGTATTTAAAACCTTCAAGTTCCAGTTTTTTTATCCTTTCATCTATTTTAGGATTATCCCCGCCGGGGGCGCATACACTTGCTACGTCGCCTTTAATATCAGCTAAAAATACAGGAACACCGGACGAGCTGAATGCTTCAGCCAAAACTTTTAGTGATATTGTTTTACCTGTACCGGTTGCCCCGGTTATAAGACCGTGGCGGTTTGCCATCCTTGGAAGTAAATGAAGTTCTTCCTCACCTTTTGCAAATAAAATACCCTGTGATTTACCCATATTATTTTTCCTCTCAATAAATTATTCCCTAATTTTTGCAAATCATTTATTTCTTGTATACAGATTCCTGCAGGGATATGGTATCTCTATGCCCTCAACATCAAATTTGTCCTTTATTCTTTTTCTTAGCTGCCTTGCAATGGTCCACTGGTTCGGGGGTTTTACTTTACAGATTATTTTAAAAATCACTGAAGAGTCTGCAAGTTCGCTTACTCCCCCATCACCCAGTATTTCAGGTTTTTCAAGAATCATCTTTTTATATTTTTTATCTTTCATAAGTTCTTCAAATACTGAGTTGAGAACTTCAATAACCCTGTCAGTTTTTTCCCTGTAATGAACCCCGATATCCACAACAGCCCGTGCCCATTCCTGCGTCCTGTTGCTTAAAACTTTTATTTCAGAATTTGGTATATAATGAATGACTCCTTCAATATCCCTGATTACAGTTGTCCTTAAGCTGAATTTTTCAACAACTCCTGATACATTTCCCACAGTTATAATATCATTTACCTGGTACCACTGTTCAAAAAGCATAAAAGATCCATTTATCAAATCCTTGATAAGGCTCTGCGCCCCAAAGCCTAATATTATCCCAAGAACGCCAGCACCTGTGATTATTGGAAGAATGCTGATGCCGAGCTGGTCAGCAATAACAAGAAGACCTATGAACACGCTTAAAACAATTATTAGATTTGAAAGCACGCTGTTGAAAGTGAACGATTTCTTTCTTACTTCAATTTTTTCATCGCTGATTTTCTTTTCTATTATATTCCTGAGTCTTCTTGATATAGCGCTGATGACAATTATAATTATAACAACTGCAACAAAAACAATTAAAATATTAATCCAGTTTGCTTTAAGGTTGGCTACTATTGTCTGTGAGTCTATGTTCATGCCGGATAATTCATCTGTCATTTCAAACCTCCTTAAGACCTTTTTTAAGCTATTGTAAAGCTATTTTAACAAATCCTTAAATATTATTCACATTATGGCCAATATATAATTATGCAATCATTTTGCAGCAGTCTGTGCCTTTTTATCTCCCATATTAAAAGCCAGTCAATTTTTATTCTTATGATAAATTTTTGCTATCAATAGATATTTCATATGGCCAAATTTATAATTGAGATTTTTGTAATTCTTAAATAATGTCCTGTTATGAAAACAATGCTTATACCCCCTTGCCAGCAGTTTTTGAAATAATTGTAAAAGTCTGTTAAGGTAAAAACAGTATATTATTGTAAAAAACAGAGGGGAATGAGAACAATGGCAGGACTTGCCGGAATAATTTACAGGAAAAAAAGTAATAATGGATCAGAAGATGAAAAAAGAAGGATTTATAAAAGCAGCGTTGAAAAAATGCTTAACAATATTTCACACAGAGGCAGCAGGAGCAGGGCTTTAACTTTTATGGATAATAAAGATTTTGCTGCAGTTACAGGTTTTATTTCAAATTATGATGTTGAAGATAATACAGGCGCCGGTCAGACTGGAAACAAAGCTTTTAATTCAAATGTGATGCTGGACGGAAAAATTTATAATACTGATGAGATTTATTTTAACCATAAAAAAGCAAAAGCATCACTCAATGGCAAAAACCGTATGCTTGAAGAGATTGTAACAGGCTTTGACAGCAGTATTATAAAAAAGCTTGATGGCCAGTTTGCCATGGTTTTAAATGACAGAAATAAAAATATTTACCTGCTCAGGGATTTCCTTGGAAGAAAACCCCTGTACTTCGGTTACAGTGATGACAATGATACTCTTTTTTTTGCTTCAGAAGTAAAAGCAATGGCAATACTCTGCACTGATATAAACGCGCTTGCCCCAGGGCATTTCATTAAAAACAATCAAAGCCCGGTAATGTTCAGGAAACTTGATTTTAAAAAATACCAGGAAAAATTTAAAAATGAAACTTCCTTTAAATCACAACTGGAAAATGATGACTCTGCTGAAATAAATAATATAGCTGATAGAATCGAAGACCTTCTTTTAAAATCAATCGAAAAAAGAATACCAGCAGGCCCTGTTAATATAAAAATCGGCGCATGGCTCAGCGGAGGGCTTGATTCAAGTATAATCGCTGCTCTTCTTAAGCATTTTAAACAGGATATATACACTTTTGCAGTTGGTTTTGAAGGATCAAGGGACCTTGAGGCCGCACGAGTAGTGGCAGACTACCTTGATACAAAGCATAAAGAATATATCTTTAGTGAAGATGAACTATTTGACAGGTTGCCTGAGACAATATTTACGCTTGAATCTTTTGATGCTCCGCTTGTAAGAAGCACCCTGGGCAATATTATTGCCTCAAAAATGTCTTCTGGCGCTGATATTGTTTTCAGCGGTGAG
>VGAZ01000117.1 GCA_016870615.1 Actinomycetota bacterium
TTACCATTTTTGTTTCTTTTTTAAGCCTTTCCTCAATTTCAAAACACCTGGGAGCCGAAATATCTTCAAGATTAATCCCGGCAAAGGAAGGCTCAAGCAGTTTTACCGCCTCAACTATTTTATTATTATCCTGGCTATCTATACAAAGCGGAAAAGCCGACACACCGCCAAATTGCTTAAAAAGCACACATTTGCCCTCCATTACAGGCATCGCTGCTCTTGCCCCGATATTTCCAAGTCCAAGAACTGCTGAGCCGTCTGAAACCACTGCAATCATATTTGCCCTTGCGGTGTAAGTGTTTAAAAGTGAAGGGTCTTTCTGTATCTGCCTGCAGGGCTCCGCAACACCGGGAGAATATGCAAGCGCAAGATCATGCTCATTTTCAGTAAATACTTTTGCCACAACATCGATTTTACCCCGCCTGTCTTTGTGCATCAGAAGCGATTCTTTGTAGATATCCATTTAAACTCCGTTCACTAAATAATATTAAATAATTGTTGCTGGCAATATAAACTGCCTTTCTGTTTTTAGGCAAACTAACAAATTATACCTTGAAAAAAGTAAAAGGCAATGGTAAAAAACAAAAAAAAGGGTTTTGAAGATTATTTTAATAGGTTACGAAAAAAGGCTCAGGTTTTCCTGCCGCTTCTGCATCATTTCTATAAATTTACTGACAAGCACAGGGTCAAACTGCTTTCTTGCAAATCTTTTCAGCTCCCGGAGGGCATCATCAGGATTTACTGGCTTTTTGTATGCCCTGCCGCAGGTCATTGCATCATATACTTCAACTATTGCAATGATTCTTGATATCAGGGAGATTTTGTTCCCCTTTATGCGGTAAGGATAGCCGGTTCAGTCCCAGTTTTCATGGTGGGCAAGTATTGCATCAGCTATCTGTGACAGCTGGGTGGATGACTTTGCTATCCTGAACCCGATTTCCGGATGCATTTTCATTATCTGCCATTCACCCTCTGCAAGTTTTGTTTTTTTTATGAGAATATTTTTCTTTATTGCAACTTTACCTATGTTATGAAAATCAGCAAGCAGGGCAAGACTGTCGGTTTCCGGTTTAGGCAGTTTAATAAATTTTGCAAAATCAAGGGCAAGCTTCCTTAGTCTTTCAGCCGCTTCTGTTGATTCATAACTTTTTGCACTAAGCTTTTTCTTTATTGAGGATATTATTGCATTGGATACTTTTTTGTTCTGTATTAGCTTTTTCTGTTTCATCAGATCTTCTGCTTTTTTTACAATGCTGTATATATTTTCAGCTGGCTTTTTCTTTATTGCATAGCCCAGAGAAATATTTAAAGGAATTTCACCCGAGGCAAGCTGCCTGCTTTTTAACTCAATTCTTGAAATTATTTCCTGCACGCCTTTTATATCTGTTTTAGGAAGAAGTATGACAAATTCATCACCGCCCCATCTTGCAAGAATATCCTCGGCACGGCACGAATCTTTCAATATTTTTGCAGTGCTTTTCAAGAGCTCGTCCCCATGCTTGTAGCCAAAGGCATCATTTACCAGTTTAAATCCGTCAATATCACCTATTAAAACGCTCAGCGGAAGCTGCCTTGTTGTATTTAGCCTCTGAAGCTCCTCATCAAAATATGACCTGTTGTATAGGCCCGTAAGATTATCGTGAAAACTTAAGTAAAGCAGTTTTTCCTCTGCATTTTTCTTTTCGGATATGTCACGCAATATAAGGGTGGTAAAAGCGCCTTTTTCAGACTCCCAGCCTGAAGCAGAAATTCCAAGGGCAATTTTTTCACCTGATTTTTTCCTGCCAAGCACTTCGAAGAATTTATCTTTTGTTTTGTTTTTTACTTTATCATTAAAAGAAAGTATGTCCTGTGGCAGTATATGGCTTATTGATCTTCCAAGTATATCTGCAGAAGTGCAGCCAAACATTTTTTCTGCAGCTTTATTAAAATACACAGTCCTACGTCTTGAGTCAGCCACTATTATTGCATCCGCAACAATATTTGAGAGTGAGTAGAATATATCATCGAGAAGAAGTTCTCTTTTTTCCAGCTTGAACCGGGGCATTATTTTTTTTGAAGATTCCCGAGTATCCTTTAGGTCCATATTATTTTAAACTTAATTCTTAGCCTTTTACAAATACATTTATTGTATTATAAACCCTTTTTTAACACTTTTATTTATGAACTTTTACTCTTAAGCAAAACCGGTAAAAAATATCCTGGTATCATGGACTACAACTGAAAATCCACATATTTATGAAGAAATTAATCACTAATAGTATAACACAATTTTAAACAAAATAATTTAATAATTTTTACTATTTTCTCTTTTTTAATCTGGATAAAAAGGAGAGAAGATAAATCGCATAACCGGTTTTTAAAACTATTTCTTTGCTTTTTTTAAGAGCTATATTTTTCCCTATGGCTTTGCCGCCAACTGTTACTGATGATATAAAACCGGCAATTGCCGCACTGAGAAGCGCTTTTTGGAGGTCAGGATTACTGGTAAGCAGCCGCAAAACAATAACCGCTCCTATTGCCCCGCTTATAATACCGCAGATATCCCCTACAGCATCATTGCAGAAATTTGAAACCCTGTCTGCATTTTTTAAAAGCCTTGTTGCCTGTTTTGCTCCCTTTACCCTGCCTGCTGACATTGCATGAAAAGGAGCTTCAGGAGCTGCTGTTACAGCAACGCCAATTACGTCAAAAATAATACCTATAAAAACTATTATTGTAAGTATTATTAAAGAAACTAATATATTTGCCTTAAGCAGTATTGCTTCCGAGATTAAACTCATGGTAACTGCAAGGAAAAAAGTCCATAGTGTTATGGCTATAATCCAGTGCTTTATCCTGTTCCTGGATTTTTTTATCTTCACCAATATAATTCCTTTATAAAAGGGATGGCAATGCGATAAGTAAACTTTGCAGTTTAGGTCCAGTAGGATTTCCCAAACAGGTACTGGGTGTTACCACCCGAGCGGTTTCCCTTTAAACCGTTTCTATAGCGTCACCGCATATAGGACTGGATTGCCACTAAAACCACACTGTAATCCCTACCGCATTTCTCTAAAAGAGAACAGCCTAGGGGCTTTCCCCGACAGTCTTGCTGCCACTAGCCTCTTTAGCAATTACAGGTTTCCGTCCAGATACATTGTAATGCTGCCGAGCTCATGCAACACTACATTTCGCAAGAGGCCTTCCCCCTGTATCACGCAAGGCAGGCTACACTGCAATGCCTATCAAGCATTTGCAGGTTACCTCCAAATGCTGCTTTTTACATTTGAAGTCTCCACGGAAACTGGGTCCACGCCCATATGCCATTATGGATCGCCCAATTTCCTTAACCCCCAGGATCAACCCCCGACTGGGCGTCAGCAGCCAATCCCAGGGACTTCATACGTACGCCCTTAACGGATTTTTAGCCCCGTCTTCATGACTGCAAGTACTGACTAGAATACTGCGCCATCCCTTAAAATTTTTTATTTCCTGCCTAATCCTGCAATAGATTCCTGCTTTTGCAATCAGCATAATTTTCAGCATACAAATATATTATATCATAAATAATGTCAAGGAATTATTAATTGCTTACTTAGATATAAATTATGTAATTTTTTAATCCTGGAACTTCATAAAATTTTTTATAAAATTTTTTATTGAATTAAACAAAAAATTCTTGTATATTTCCATTTGATTTGCTATATAGGAACAATACAAAAATAGCAGATTTACTATTTTATAAGAAAGGATGCCTAATGGAAGTAAGAATAGACGAAGAACTTTGCACAGGCTGTGGACTTTGTGAAGAAACCTGCCCGGATATCTTCAAAATGGATGAGGATAAAGATATAGCTGTAGTTATAAAAACAGATTATGATGAATATGACGAAGAGTGTATCCAGGAAGCTGTTGAAAGCTGCCCATCCGAAGCAATTACCACCGAGTAATTTTATAAAATATTTATAAATAAATAACCCTGAAGCATTGTATATGCGGCAGGGTTATTTTTATTCAAAAGGCCATGTTTTAATATTTTTTTCTTTAAATACTGACACGTGCTTGGCTTTGCTTATTTTATTTACCAATACTGAAGTTTCAGTTATTTTTTGAATAATACAGGTTCTGAAGTTTTTTTCCCAGGCTAAAATACATGCCATTTGCATAGCCCAGTATATTCATTTTCTCAATATCCGGCTCACCGCTGCCGTCAAGGAACCTTTCATCAACATGCGTATTTATAACTTCTGCAAAAAATACCTCATGAGTGGTCATCACGATTGAGCTTTTAACAACACATTCAAGGCATATGGGGCATTCTTTTATAAGGGAAACATCGATTTTGCCTGCTGCAAATTTTGTAAGCTTTGCCATCTCAAATTTGTCGACTTTATTGCCATGAGTGTATCCGCACATATCAACCTGCTCCATTATATCAACTGTAGCAATGCACAGCCCGAATTCTTTTCTTTCCCTTATTATGTTTGCCGAATATTTTTCTTTCCCTATATTTATATTTACCATATGAGGCCTGTATTCAACTATGCCCACCCAGGAAAGAGGAATTATATTATCTGTTGAGCTGTCTTCTTTTTCTGCCCTGCATGTTGTAAGGGTCACAGGCAGGGGCAGCACAAGATTTGAAATCTTTTTTAATGCCGGCATTTTTACCTCTCTTCTAGTTGATTTTTAATTCTTTACTGTTTATTTGATATCTGCAAAATATTTATTTTATTTGCTATATTTGCTTAAAGAGTATATATGCTTACCCCGGAATCTAAAAAATCAGTCCCGTCTTGAGCCTTAAATGATCATCCTGAACTTTTCACTGACCTTGCGGACAACTTCTGAAGGGTTTTCTGACTTAAATATTGCTGTTCCCAGCACCAGCACATTTGCGCCCGCTTTTATAACTCCGCCTGCAGTTTGGGCATTGATGCCGCCGTCAACCTGTATGTGAATACTTTTCCTGTCACCTGAATAATTGCTGTAATCAGCTAGCATTGCTTTTAGCTTTTTTATTTT
>VGAZ01000118.1 GCA_016870615.1 Actinomycetota bacterium
GGAGCAGGGCTTTTTTATTTCTATTATGGTATTATGCCGGCTTAAGGGCCGGTTTAATATAATTTGCATTAATTGATATTGAAAGGTGCATATGGGAAGCGTCAATAGATTAAAAATCGGGATTGGCAGCGATCATGCCGGTTTCTGCTACAAAGAGGAAATTAAAAAATGGCTTGCAGAAAATGGTTATGATGTAAAGGACTATGGTGTTTTTGATGAAAAATCCTTGCTGGATTATAAATGCGTCAAAGACCTCGCCGAAGGAGTTTCTGCAAAGAAAATGTATCGGGGCATAGTAATATGCGGAACCGGGGTTGCTGTAAGCATTGTTGCAAACAAAGTAAAATGGATAAGAGCTGCTGTATGCAATGACATATATACTGCAATAAAATCAAGGCAGCACAATGACTTAAATATCCTTGCACTCGGTTCACGGGTAGTCGGTCTTGGCCATGCCCTGGAAATAGTTCAAACGTGGTTAAATACCGGGTTTGAAGGAGGCAGGCATTCCCAAAGAAACAAATACATAGCATCCCTCGAAGACTGACAGGCTAAAAAAGCAGGTTTTAAATTTTACAGAAACACCAGCTATTATACTAATTTCATATTTACATACATACCTGTTGCTGCACTTAAGGCATAAAATGAAAAAAGTAAAACTTTCCCTTTTTTTACATAAAACGGGGGGTTGGATATATATTTGTATTTTTAAATGAGCATAATTAAAAAATAATTGCAGATAATCCAGTATTTTGCTTATAATTATTTAATTTTTTTTATAAAATGTATATTTAATGTTTTTTTAATTATTGTCATTTTTTTATTAAACGGGAGCAGTCATGGTAGATATTAAAAACATCAGGGCGTCAATTTGCAAAATGGGAAAGCTTCTCTACGAAAAGGATCTTACAGATTCCAGCGGCGGAAATATTTCGGTCCGCGACGGCAACCTCATATACATTAATCCCAGGAGGTCCGGACAGGACTGGCAATGGGAAATAGAAGAGGATTCTGTAATAGTTACTGACCTTTGCAAGGTTCCGGTAGTTGGTGAAGTGGACATGATATCAAGGGAGGCTGCAACACATTATTATATTTACCAGAACTTTCCTGATGTAAATGCGATAGTGCACGGCCACCCCTTTTTCATGATGGCTTTTGGCGCGGCCCATATGGACATACCTGCTGTAAGCGAAGGAACACGGGCCGTTGTTGGCATGCAGCCTATAACAAATATTGCTGAAGTTGTGCCGGGCTCAATTGAGCAGGCTGAGGCAGTTGTAAAAAATTTTATGAAAAGAAGGGAAATTGAACCGGGCTGCCCACTTATATGCAATATCCCTTTTCACGGAACTTTTGCTGCTGGCGCAAATATAAATGATGCGTTTTTATACACTGAAGTTGCAAACAACTGCGCCAAAATACTTATTTACAGGCAGATAATGTTTGGCAATGACCCAAAAGCTGACTTCTCAATACACAAACAGTTTACCAAAGAAGATTTTGAGACAATCGGGGTTTCAAAAGAAGTATGCACCCCTGGATATGTATATACAGATAATGCCGGAAATAAGATAATCTATGGTGACTGCAAAAACCTTTCATCTTCGGATTACAGTGAAATAGTAAAAAGGGTTACCGATGAGGTAATTAAAAATCTTAAAAACAGGTAAATACTGAATACTAAAAAATAGAAACTTTCTCCAGGCAAGGTTTGATATGAGCTTCCTTAAACCCGTTAAAATGATTATATTTGCAAACTGGAAAATATATATGCGCTCAAGGGGCGAAGTTAAAGATTATGCAAGCATCCTGAAAAATGAGCTAAATCATTTTGAATCTGATTTTCTTGAAATCCATATTATGACAGATTTTATCTCCTTTGATTATGTAAACTCCTGCCTGTCAAAAACACAAATTAAAACCGGGGTGCAGGATTTATTCTGGGAGGATTTTGGCTCTTATGCGGGGGAAGTGTCACCGCTTATGTTAAAGGATCTTGGTTGCAGCAGCGCATACATCGGCCATTCTGAAAGAAAAGCTTATTTTGGTGAAAATGATGAAAGCATAAATAAAAAAGTGCTTGCCTGCCTTAGAAATGGCATAAAGCCGCTTATGTTTATCGGTGAAACAATCGAAGAGTTAAAAAGTGGAGAAACAGAAGCTGTTTTAAAAATGCAGCTTGAAAAAGGTCTTTCAAATATAAGTCTTGAAATGCTTAAAAATACAGCCATAATCTATGAGCCAAGATGGGCAATCGGGCAGAAAGCTTCAGCATCAGCCAGCACAATAAGCTCAATGCACAAGCTCACGAGAAAACTTCTTTCAGAAATTTACGGCAGCAAACATGCGCAGCGCATTCCTGTTCTTTATGGAGGAAGCGTAAACCTGGATAATATCAGGGAAATAGTTGCCATACAGGAAGTTGATGGAGTTGGTGCCGCACGAGCAGCGCTTAATCCATATGATTTTATAGAACTTGTAAGGATTACAGAAGAAGAAGCTATTAAAAGAAACAGGGCAGGGAAGGTATAATTTGCAGCTGAATGCTTTTTCAACAGCGCTTATTGCAGCAACTATTATTAATGCCACACTTGCATATTTTACCTGGAAAAAACGGCCCGCACCCGGCAGTTATGCGTTTTTCAATCTATTAGTTTCAATAAGTGTATGGACTTTTTTTGCATTTTTTGAAGCGGCAACCAAAACTGTATTTTATAAAACCATTTTTTCAGTGCTTACATATCCAGGCATTGTTTCCGTGCCAGTATTTTTCTTAATATTTGTTTGCAGGCATGCAAAAATCAAATACTTTCTTAAATTGAATTTGATCTTGCGCCGGTAGCATGGGAAACGATTATAGAAAGCATAGATGATGGTGTAATACTGTTTAATCTCCAGGACAGGGTGGTGGATGTAAATGAAAAATTCAGTGAAATTTTTGGCTTTGAAAAGATTAAGCTGGGCGCTCAAAGAGACATCATTTTCAGTAAAATCCCTGAAATGGCCGCACTTTATGAATTAACTGATAAAAATAAAAAGACAGAAATATCATTTAGCAAAAATGGTGACAGGATTTATTTACAGGCTATATTATCTTATCTTTACAGCAAAGATAAAAAAAATGTTATCGGGAGTATATTTATTTTCAGGGATATAACCGCATCAAAAGTATCCCAGCAAAAACTGAATGAGACAAAAAACCTGCTTTCTGACATAATTGATTTTCTGCCTGATCCTACGGGTGCAATTGATACAGCCGGAAGGGTAATAGTATGGAACAAGGCAATGGAAAATCTGTCCGGCATAAAGAAAAAAGATATTCTTGGTAAAAGCGGTTATCTTTATTCAATACCTTTTTACGGCAGGCCAAGGCCTGCTTTGCTTGACCTTGTCCTGCACAGGGATCTGGATATAGAAAAATTTTATGACAGAATAGAATATATGGGTGAAAAAATTACTGCGGAAGCCCGCATTAATAATCCAGCCAACAAAATGGATTTTTACTTCTGGTCCATAGCTTCCCCCCTTTACGGGCCAGAGGGCCAGATAATCGGTTCCATCGAATCTGTCAGGGATATAACTGACAGAAAAAAAATAGAAAAAAAGCTAATACATATCTCATTTCATGACCCGCTTACAAAACTTTACAACAGGGCATTTTTTGAAGAAGAGTTAAAAAGGCTTGACAGCCCGCGTTACATGCCAATAAGCATAATAATGACAGATCTAAATGGCCTTAAGCTTGTCAATGATGCATTCGGACACGATAGTGGCGATAATCTTTTAAAGCAGGCGGCAAAAATTATAAAAAGCTGTTGCCGGCGAGTAGACATCGTTGCCCGCTGGGGAGGGGATGAGTTTGTAATTTTACTTCCGCAGACAAATACAGCCCAGGCATTAAATATTATTGAAAGAATAAAAAAGGCCTGCGATAAGACATCCGGGTTAAAAATACCTGTGAGCATAGCCCTCGGGTGTGCAACAAAAACCGCCGAAACAGACAGCGCCAGGATTATTTTAAAAAAAGCAGAAGACAAAATGTACAGAAGCAAGCTGCTTGAGTCAAAAAGCGTCCAGAACCAGATAGTAAAATCACTTACAAATACATTGTATGAAAAGAATATCGAGACCGTAAGCCATTCAAAAAGAGTCATCGATTTATCAATAAAAATAGGCCATAAACTCAAACTGGAGCCAGACAGGATGGATGAGCTTATACTGCATGCAAGCCTTCACGATATTGGCAAGGTAGCAGTAAGGGAGGATATAATCAATAAAAAAGGAAAACTTACTGATGAGGAATGGCATGAAGTTAAAAAACATTCGGAAGCAGGTTACAGGATCGCAAGTTCATCTTCGCTTCTTGTACCTGTTGCAGAATATATCCTTGCCCAGCATGAATGGTACAATGGCAGTGGTTATCCAAGAGGTTTAAAAGGGGATAATATTCCGCTGATATCAAGAATTGTAGCAATTGCAGATGCATATGATGTTATGATAAGCAAGCGCTCGTATAAAAAAATAAAAAGCAGGCAGGAAGCAATCGAAGAGCTTAAAAAATTTGCAGGCACACAATTTGACCCTGAGCTTGTAAAAGTTTTTATAGAAATAGTCCAGTAGTTTTTACTTCATTTTTAACAGGTTTTTGGAGTAAACTTAATCTCGATTTTTTTATCGCAGGCATCAGCTATCTTCTGTAAAAAACGCAATGACGGATTATATTTTCCACTTTCAAGCCTTGCCACACATGATTGAGTTGTGTTAATCAGTTCCGCAAGTTCTTTTTGGGTCAGGTTTCTTTCCTTTCGCAGGTATAAAAGCTGGTTGATGATTTGATAAAAAGGCTCCAGTCTTTCTATTTCTTTTACTACATTGGGATCCTTTTTAATTATCTCTTTTGCTTCTTTTGATTCCATAATTTTAATGACCTCTTTTTAAATATTCAATCATCCTATTTCTTGCAATTTCAAGCTCTTTTTTTGGAGTACTGTTGCTTTT
>VGAZ01000119.1 GCA_016870615.1 Actinomycetota bacterium
CTATCCAGAAGTTACTGCTTGATCTTTTAGATATTGATGAGGACAATTTTTGGGGCAAGTAACCCCGTAATTTTTAAGAAATTAATTCGGAAAAACTGAGTTTTTAACATGCGGAAAGACAGTTATATATATATATATTACATAATTATAAAGATTAACTATTATATAAATAAAAAAATCTAGAAAAATAGTGTCCTTTCGGCAAGCCTGCGTAAACCGGATTTTTAAAAAAAATCTTGCAACTTTTGATTAAAATCGTGCCTCTTAAATACTAAATGGATTATTCTTTAGCAGTGGCAAGCATTTCCTGAAAGTTCCAGGGCATCCATTTTTCAGGATTTTTCGTAATCAGTGAAGAATTCTCCTGCAGCGCTTTAAGATACTGGAAAGGATTGGCTTTACATAAACTGCAGGTATGAATAATACTCATAAAAAGATCACCAACATACGCGCCTGTTTCTGTTTTGTAAAACAATGAATTTTTTCGATGAAGAATAGCTCTTTTCAAAATTTGCTCGCACAGATTATTGTCTAGCGGAGCTTTAGGTATGCTCAAAAAAAGTGTCAGTCCTTTGAAGTGTTTAAGCATATATGATATTGCGCCACCCAGTATAGAATTGGGCTCAATCTTTTTATCCTCAAGCTGTGAAACAAGCCAGACATTTAGATCTTTCATTAGTTTAGCGCTGTTTTCCTGGTGGTATTTTAACCTCTGCTCCGGATCCATATTACTTTCTTTTGTAAATGCATCATTTTCATATACTTTTTCCAAGGTTTTAAGCACAAATTCTACCTCTTTAGGAAAACTTTCATTTACCTCTACAAAGCCCCTTCGGGCATGAGTAAGACAATTTGACAGTATGGTTTTAAATTCTTTGGGAATATTTCTGCTTAGTCCATCACACATCTGGATTACAGGCCCAAGATCATCACTTCTTTTTGCAAGGATTTTGGCCATATTTTCACCTGCATGGTTATGCCCTGTAAAAAACAGGGCAATTTTTGTATCACCTGCAATTGAGAGAAACCCTGATGTAAATATCCCCTTTCTGCCAACTCTATCCTTATCAGGCAAATTAATCTGGCTTAGTATTTTTACCACTGTATCATCATTATGTATGACATCGCCCTGCGCAGCTTTTCTGATTAATTCTCTATAGACAACATTTATCTTGTCTGCAACCTGTTCTACAATTTCCCATTGCGTTGATGAAGGCAGTGGTACCCCCAGACTCTCCTGCAAGCTTTCCAGCCTGTTAAAGGGAAGACCGCTTCCATACTTTAAGAGGGCTATCATAGCCCCTGAAGCGCTGTCATATTTTTCATCACCTATCCCCTCGGGAGACCGGGCGGTAAAAATCTGTCCGCACAGATTGCACCTTAGTTTGGTCAGTTCATATACCTTAGCAGAAAGAGGAGCCTGGCCAGTTATCCTTACAATTATACCCGGTTCTCTCATGTCATAGACTCTGCCTTTATTGCAGGCAGGGCATTTGTCTTTGGGTTTTAGGCTTTCATGGGGTATTTCTATCTTTTGGGCTTCGCTATAGGCTGAAGATCCGTTTCTTCCGTGGCCTTTAATTTCTTTCTCTTTAAAATCCTTTTGCTTTTTTTGTTTTAATACCTTGGCTGTTTTTTCATTAATTACCCCAAAGAGCATGGCAACAAGCTTCTGTATATGGGCTTTGTTTTTGTCTGCAGAACGGCTCAAAAAGGAAATGGTGTCTGCCATGCCCTTAACTATTTCATAATCCTTTTCTGATAGAAGCTTTTTGGCTCTGGCAAGAAGTGCTTCCATCTGCTTTTCTGTAATATCAAGTCTTTTCGGTATTTTCAAAGATTTGCTTTCTTGTTAAGAACTTTTCTAAAATCTTTTGTCAAGGGGTATCCATATATCGCCTTAATGGATCTGTTGGGTATTTTGGTTTTACTGTCTTTTCCAAGTCCTTTTGTATCGCCAATGTAGGAAAAGTTTGCGGCCTTGTAGCAGGTGCCGGCAAAGAGGCCCCCGTCAACAAATGTTTCAATGTAGTAAACCGGGTGGTTATATGTTTTCTGCCAGTCTCCTGAAATAATCTTTGCTGCCCTTGCCAGTATATGTGAAGCAAGATAAGAAACGCGCACCCAGGGAAGTATTAAAAATCTCGTGTTGTAACAGATAAGATGGATATTGTTCTTTCGGGTTTGTCCGTCCCAGCCGATAAATGCATCCCTTGGCCCGATATGTCTTGCAGCAGATGAAAATGCAATGCATGCCAGTGGCCTTTTACCTGCATATACAATATATTTTAAATGTTCACCAACAGGCTGGGTATAACCAAGATAGTGGTAATTATCTATTAAGCTGTTAAAGAGTTTTTCCTGGGGGCTTCTTCTAACCTGTATAAATTCAAGCGGCAGTATGGATTTTAGATTTGCAGCTAGCGGTGTTTTATCAATATTTACTATTTCAGGTTTTTTGCGCCTGGCTAAAGGATTAGGCGGATTTTTTTTCTTTTGGGGCAGATTTATATACCCTGCCCTGAAAAGCTCAAGCATAAAACCCCTGGCTACCATGTCACGCAAATTCCCGTTAGCCTGCACCCAATTTGTGGCTTTGCAAAACTTAACAGAGAGAGCGCACCTGCTGTCATCGGGAGACTCTGCCATTAGTCTGTTTATTAATTCTATATCACCGGCAGTGGCTATTCGTCCGCGATATTTAATGTTAAGTTCCATGATTTTTTAACTTTAACATAGTTTTAATTCGAACGCAAGTGTTTATTTTTAATTTAAAATCTTTCTCCATAAGGGAGCAGTAGGGGTATTTGGATTGCCGTTCCAGATAAGAAGCTGAAGCTGCTGGGCTGTAAAGTTTAAGGCTTTAGGATCAGTTAAGTCAGGAAACCACTTAAATCGGCCCTTTGAAAGCCTTTTCTGGCATAACCAGAAACCCTGGCCGTCATAGACAAGTATCTTAATGGAAGTTTTTCTTATATTGGAAAATACAAATACATAACCGCTGAAGGGATCTTTATCTAAAATATTTCTCACGTACGCGGCAAGCCCGTCTATTCCTTTACGAAAATCCACTGTTTGTGTTGCCAGCAGTATATGCATTTGTGGAGTAATGGCTATCATAAGCTCTTTTGCTTAAAATGCTTTGACCAACCCCGCTATATCAAAATCGGGTTTTCCCTTAAAGTAGATCTTCATCTTTAATCCATTTTTATCTTCTATTTCCACTGTGGCCTCTGAAGCTAAAAGAGGCTGCTGGTATTTAATTTCAATAAAAGAAGGATCTTTTTTGTTTGTTGGCTGTTTAGACACTGAAGGGCCGTATACTCGTTTTTTTAAGTCCGTATAGCTTAGGTGAAGCGCATTCGAGATGATACTTACTGAATATTTTTGACAAAGCTCTGCCGCATGCTGCCAAAGTTTTTGGGGAATAGGTTCACGTATGCCTGATTTGGTTTTACGCCAGCTCTCAAGCTGGGCACTGACTTCCTCAAGGGTTAATTGCGGGGCAGATATGTTTTGATTATCCATCGGTTATCCTCCATCTTTTTTATAACCGATGCTACCATGCTTTAAAATTTATCTCATACTGGCTTGTCGAAAGGACACGAAAAATATATAATCTGAAAGGATTTATTTTGTCTATGAAAAAGTTAACAAGGTTGTTTACATAAAAGAAAGGGAAAATGATATGTTTCATGAAGTACAGAAAGGTCCAGGGATGATTAGCGATGTTGGTTATTTAAGTAACGAAAGGACTCTTTTAACAATTGTTGGTGAAAATGCTTCAATTGAAGGTAAATTCAAAATTTTAAAATCAATTTCAATTGATTGTGAAGTGAAAGGAGAACTGGAGATATCAGGAAAAATTACTGTGCAAAAAAATGGTTTTGTAAGTGCTGATATAAATACTGTCGATGCTGAGATAACAGGGAGATTTGAAGGAAATCTTCAAGCAAGCGGCACTGTATTGATAAATGAAACAGGTTTTTTAAGCGGTAATATTAAAACAAACTCCTTAATTATAAATAAAGGGGCCATGTTCTCCGGCACAGTCACAAGGATAGATGAAATTGATATAAACAAATAAAGCTGTTTAGTATGAGTGTAAAGAGGGTATTTCAAATATATGTTTTTAAGACAAAAAACAAGCTGATAATATTAAAAATTTAACTTACAGAAAGGAAGACCAATGATGGATTCCAATGACGAAAAAAATTTAGGAGTAAAAAATAATCAAAGGACACTGCTTACAATTGTTGGTGATTCTGCATCAGTGGACGGAAAATTTAAAATATCAGATTCAATCGAGATAGATTGTAAATTAAAGGGTAAATTGGTTGTTGATGGAAAAGTTACTATTCAAAAAAGTGGATTTGTTAATGCTGATATTAAAACTGTTTCAGCAGAAGTAATTGGAAAATACGAAGGCAACATGATAGCATCTGACTATATTGAAATAACTGATACCGGAATTGCAACAGGAAACGTTAAAACTGACTCCTTAATTATTAACCGTGGTGGCGTATTTAGTGGAAACATTATAAGAATATCTGAAGAGCAGAATAATAATAAAAAGAAGATTAATGCTGGAAAAGATATTTTCAATATTGATATAGATGAAGATTCAGGTATAAACAAAGATATAAAAGAAGGTATTAATATCACCGAATCAATAGATAAAAAAGAGTAAATCTTTAAGTAAATGATGTAATTAGTGATTTGATTGTTTATACCATTAAACATTAAATTTAGTTCACATTAATGTTTGTTTGGTGGTATTAGCACAACGATCTTTCTCTTTTTTTCCCTGAAGTTCCAGATGAATATATTCGAAATTACTTGCGCATTCTATAAAAGCATTAAGAACCAGAGGTGAAAAGAAAGAAGGTTTTATCCTTTCATCTCCAATTGTAATTATCTTTACAGCTTCTTTATGTGACATTGCTTTTTTGTAGGGACGTTTGCTTCTAAGAGCA
>VGAZ01000120.1 GCA_016870615.1 Actinomycetota bacterium
CCTGGGTGATTATGTTTAAAATCGTATCAGTTTTTAAAAAGTTTGAACTTGCAATCGCAAGAAAAATCCCAGCAACCACAATCAGTATAAATATCCCTATCTTTTCATATAATTTCAAAAACTTAATCATTTCTTCTGTTCTTTACCTTCTCTTTTTTATCCTTTCCTTTTTCTGCCTTTAAACTTTATTGGCGTCCTGTGCTTTATTGTTGCCGGTAGAGAAAGATTGCCCTATCTGTGCAGCAACAAGCTTTTCCTCTTCCATATTCTGCCTGTTAAACTCCGCTACAGTCCTGCCTTTATAGAGCACAAGGCACCTGTCTGTGAGGTTTACAAGTTCAGGCAGTTCAGAAGATGAAAGAATTATCGAAATCCCCCTGTTTGCAAGTTCCTTCATTATCCTGTGTATCTCTGCCTTGGCCCCGACGTCTATACCCCTTGTAGGCTCGAGCAGGATAAGCACCTTGCAGTTTGAAAGAAGTGTTCGGCCGATAATCACTTTCTGCTGATTGCCGCCACTTAAAAAAATTATACGCTGGTTGAGATTTGCAAACTTGATATCAAGATCCCTGCTCATGCCTGAAAAAACCTGCTTTTCATTCCTTGCCTTTACAAACAGGCCTTTAAAAAAAGTGAGTGTTTTTATTATTATAATTGTAAGGTTCTGCATAACTGACATGTCAAACAGCAGGCCTTCACCTTTTCTGTCCTCTGTCACAAAACCTATCCCGAGTTTTATCGCATCCCTGGTGCTTTTTATTGTAACAGGTTTGTTTTCAAAAATTATGTTGCCGCTTGTTTTAGGGGATGCACCATAAATAGATCTCAGAAGATGGTGAATACCTGAACCAAGAACACCTGCAAAACCCAGTATCTCCCCTTCGTGCAGTGAAAAATTAATGTCATAAACATGATCTGCGATAGAATAATCCCTTATTTCCATAACAGTCTTTTTAATGTCAACAGCAGTTTTTTCACCCCCAAAATAATCTTTGACCACCTTTCCAACCATCATGGAAACAATATCATCCTGGGTGGTGTGCGGGGTCAGCTTGGTACCGATTTTTTCTCCATCACGAAGGACTGTAATCCTGTCTGAGAGTTTGAATGCTTCTTCGAGACGGTGTGAAATATAGATAATTGCAACATCCTGTTTTTTTAACTCCTTTATGATTTCAAAAAGTTTTATAACTTCTTTTTCAGTGAGGGTTGCTGTCGGCTCATCCATTATTATCATTTTTGCATAAAGGGAAAGTGCCTTGGCAATTTCCACCATCTGTCTCTCAGCAACAGACAGGTCAGATACATATCTTCTGGGATCAAGGCTGATATCAAGTCTGTCAAGGATTTTTTTGGCATCTGCATTCATCTTTTTCCAGTTGATAAAAAGCCTGCCCGGGATCTTCGGTTCCCGCCCGATAAAAATATTTTCAGCAACAGATAAATCAGGAACCAGGTTGAATTCCTGATAAATCACAGCAATTTTATTTTGCTGGGATTGTGATGTACTTGTAAAGACAACCTTTTTCTTTTCGAGTATAATCTCTCCGGCATCCGGCCTGAAGAGACCCCCCAGAATTTTAATCAGTGTGGACTTACCTGCCCCATTTTCACCAACAAGCGCATGGACTTCCCCGTATTTTACTTCAAAATCAACATTTTTCAGGGCGGTGACACCAGGGAATACCTTTGTGATGTTTACCATCTGGAGAAATAAATTGTTGTCAGAAAATTCCGGTATTCCAGACATATTTCTTACAATATCAACTCATAAAATAACTATAACAATTTCCAGTCACTTCAGAAACTGCATTGAGGTAATAGCATTTATATAATACTGTTAGCTCAATTGATATTATGATATTAACTATTTTATTGAATTAAATGTCAGTTTAAGAAATTAAAGAAAAACGGTTTTTTGGTTTTTCATAGTAATATCTAAAATGATTTTTGTCAATAAAAAACGGTAAAATGCAGGAATTCCGCATCTTACCACTTAATAACCCCAGATCAAGCTCAAAAATGCTATTTTCCAGCAGCACTTCTCCACATCAATTTCGCAAAGCATAAAAATATTTTAAAAAATAAGCCATCTTTTTGATTTTGGAGTGCCTAAAACATCAATTATTTATATAATTGTAAGTAAGGTTTATTTGGTTGGTTTGAAAAATAAGGCAGGTGCTAAAGGGGTATTGGGTGCATCCATTTTGCAAGAATAAATTCTGCTTTTACAAGCTCTAACAAAAAGGATTTTATACTAATCCTTTTATCTTTAATGTTACGGGTAAAAAATATATTAAAGATATTGAGCACTATAAATAAAAACAGGATAAAAGCGACAATTGCATTTTGGCTATGCCTGTATACATGATCGGCATTCCATGTATTTACAGCCTCATTAAAGCAGCCATTTTCAATCTGCCAGCGACTATGGCATATTGATACAACATTTTTCAAACTGACAACTGGGGGCAGATTGGTAACCCAATACCAGTCTGCCTTCTCTTCTACATACTCCCATTTTCCAAGATCTTTTGAATGGTGCCTTGACTTTTTTATCTCCTCTGATCTGATAACCCTTACCGGTTTTTTGTATGAGTCCCAGGCTCCCTCTATGCTGTGATCCCAAACTTTGTATATGGTATTTTCATCTACATACACAACAGGTTTGGCAATACCGGAAAGCAACACTGCTTCATCATATAGCTGCCTTGTCTCATCCTTTAGCACTGCTGCAGCGTATTTACCATGGCAAGCAAGAAGGTTAAATATATTTGCGTTTAGATAAAGGCCATCACCTACAACAACTTCAAATGCTTTGGGATAGTTTGCGCATACTCTTAAAAGAAGCCTGTATGCGCTGGACAACTCCCCTTCATCTGGATATATCGGTTCAACATCAAGCAAAAAGGCAAACTTGGGACCAGCCAGTATAAATGCTACATATCTGTGATAGTAGTTTAACTTAACCTCTCCCTCAACTTTTGAAACATTTCTAATACTGCAGCTTTCGCACCAGTGTATATCAGAAGAACAAATCTCATGGCCGTCAATGACACCGATATATTTTGTGCAGTAAGGCTCTATCATCTTGGATCTTTTCGCTTTGAGATATATTGACTTTAATATTTCTCTTAAGGCATCTAAATCAACTGTATTTGAGGCTCTTGCAATGGTTGATGAAGACGGAACCCTTCCTGTAAGATTGCCAACTGATGAGAAATTCTTTGAGGTGTTAAATTTGTTGAGTGAACCAAGTCCACAAAACAGAATGGAAAGTATTGATGCTGCAATATCAGATGTAGATATCTGCGGTTTTTGCCTGCCGTCACCAATATTTCCAATTAAATCAAAAAGGTCAAAGTATTTATTTGAGTATTTTATTACTCTTGTAAACATTATTTCTTTTTGGAAAGCACTCTTTCAAGATTAATGTCTGATACCTCCTCAATAATATCTCTTATCCTGAAGTATCTGGCTACCATCTGCCTAACTTCCTCTTCAAGGGCCTTAGGAATATATATCATTTTTCTTGCCCCGTCTTTTCTTATAGTAGTCAGATAAAGTGATATATGTCTCTGTCCTTTTGTAATGCACCTGCAGTTTTTATTTCCGCAGGTTCTTGCTACATTTACAAGGTTTGCATGGATGAATTCGGAGTAATTTATTATGTTGGAAAGTTTGGATAATAGATCTTTTTCGCGTCTTGATCTTTCTACTCTCTTCATATTATGCCTTTCAGTAAATATGATATACTATAGTATTTCATATTATACTAAAAAAGTAAAGCATTTTGCTAATGCGAATTTGCTTTTTTAAAAAATGGGTGATTTTGGCTTAATTTAAGCTCGATTTTCTATATGACTAAAAGAAGATGCGGAATTGCTGGGTAAAATGATAAAATATGTTTTAATTTTATAATATTGACATAATAAAACAGTAAGAAACGATATACACAGTACACATATTTACTGCTTGAAAATCTTTACACCTGCTTCTGCTGCTTTTATTTCTGCAAAATCCGTTACCCTGCAGGGGTGGTTTATTTTAATTGCCTTTACCGGAATCTTCTTCAGGATATTTAAAAGATCTTCGGCAGTAAATATTGTGACTTCCTGCTCAAGAATGTATTCCTCCTGGGGCTTTGATCCGGGGGGCAGGGATGCTGCTGCCTCCGGGGGTGAATTTTTAATTTTATCTTCCTGCATGCCTTCAGCTTCCCCTTCCACAGCCATAGAGGGACCGGGTGATTTTTCAGGAATATTAAGGGTAGGCTTCTCAGCAGTCTGATCGGTACCACTCTGTTTCTGGCGGGCAGCATTACCCTTTCCAAGCTTTTCAAAAACACTCGTTACAAGCATACTTGTTCTTAAAAGGTTTTTAAAAAGTATGAACTTGGAATTGTTTTCCACTGCTTCCAGAAGTGCAAAAGCTTCCCCGTGATTTGGGGCTGCAACTATGACACCATGTACAGGCATAATTGTCACAAGTGCTTCTCCCCTTTTTCTTAATTCTGACATATACCCGAATATAATATTGTTTTCTTCATCAGACAGCGGCACCACCCCTTCCGGTAAAACGGGCACCTCTCTGATATTGTAATAATCAGCAACCTCTGTCACCCCTACAGGTTTTACACCTGCTGCAACCACCAGCGGGCTGTAAAACGTATTTCCATGAAGGGTGCAGTTTATATCCGGAAAACGCTGGAGAATCCCGATATGGAGGTCGAGCTCCCTTGACAGTTTTTCCTGTCTTCCTTCAAGTATATTCTTGTTGATATCAGTAACTATTATATTGTCCGGCTTGAGCTTCCATCTGTAAACATCAGCACTGTGTGTCTGCGTGGAATATATCCTGTGGCCAACCCTGAGGGCCATATTTCCTCCACTGTAGTCAGTAAGCCCCCTGTCTATCATATGTTGCATTATCTCCATTATTATTTCACGGGGCTTTAAAACCTCATCTTC
>VGAZ01000121.1 GCA_016870615.1 Actinomycetota bacterium
TATATTATTAAAAAGAAGAATTTTTACAAGGGCCTCATGTATGGGGTAGGCCATGGCGGAGGCGGGGAGGCAATGGTATTTGTCGGGCTTTCTCTTGCAGTCAATTATATAATTTTCAGGTTTTTTCCGGATATTTTGCCTGAGCTTGCTTTAACCCAATTTCTTGCAATGCCATGGTATATGCCGCTTATAGGTGCAATGGAGAGAATATTTGCAATTTCAATACAGATCTCACTTTCTGTACTGGTAATGTATGCTTTTATGAATAAAAAATATTATCTTATTGCAGTCGCTGTTATATATCATGCAGTTGTGAACTTTGTCGCAGTTTATCTGAATCATTTTTTTGGAATTATTGCTTCTGAGGCTTCAGTATTTATTTTTGCTCTTTGCAGTTTACTGTTTACAATTTTGATTGGTAAAATAGAGAAGAAGAGGACATTAGAAGAAAAGACCGCATTTTAAATAAAAAGATAATTAAACTAAAGGATTTAAATCAGGACAAAAAAATACCCCGAGTGATCCTTTACCTTAGCTTGCGCCTTAGGTTAACAAACCTCTCGGGGTTTACCTTAAAACTTTTCTCAGGATCTTTTCAGTAAACCAGCTTACTTTATACTTTCTTTCGTCAGTGCATTTCTTCTGATACTGAAAGTTGCCTCCTTTTTTAAGGTGATTTTAATATAGCAAAAAATTATATTAATGTCAACCTTATTTTAAAATAATTTTTTGAATTTACAACATTTTTAAATTTATGATAAAAAAAGTAGTATTAATATAGTAAAATGTTATGACTGATTATAAATACTTATTGACAGGCTGGTTATGAAAAATATTAAAAATGTAACTGTAATAGGGCTAGGCCTGATAGGCGGATCACTCGCCCTTGCATTGAAAGGATTATCCGCCAATATTTTTGTTACAGGGTATGACATTATTTCGGACGCGTTAAGTATTGCAAGATACAGGAATATAATTGATAAAATTGCCGCAGGTTATGATGATGCGGTAAAGGATGCCGATCTTGTGGTTATTGCAACCCCGATTTCAAAAATTATTGAAGTTGTGCAGCATATTAAAAAACATTTGAAAAAAGGTGCAATAGTTACTGATGTGGGTAGTGCAAAAGAAAAAATTGTAAATGAGGTAAATAAGATACTTCCTGTAGATATAATTTTTATAGGGGGGCACCCAATGGCAGGCTCAGAAAACGAAGGGGTTTTATCAGCAAAACCGGATCTTTTTAAAAACGCCTTTTATATACTTACCCCCACTGAAAAGACTAAAACAGAATCGCTTGTCTCGCTTCATGCCCTTCTTACTGCAATAGGCTCTAAAGTCATTTCAATTTCTCCCGGCGAGCATGATGAAATAGTTTCCCTCATAAGCCATCTTCCCCATATTCTGTCAACAAATCTTGTGGATCTTGTCGGCAATGAGCAGATTGAACTTAGAAACTTATTTAAGCTTTGTGCGGGCGGATTCAGGGACATGACAAGGATTGCAGCCTCCAACCCGAAAATGTGGCTTGATATAACTCTTGAGAATAAAGTCGAGATTATTAAATCCATCGACAAATACATATCAGTTTTACTCAAGTTCAGGCAAAGCCTGGAAAAAGGAGACCGGGAATACATAAAGCAGCATTATAACAGGGCTAAAGAGGCAAGGCTGAATATCCCCAAATATGTTGAAAAAGATATTTCAAACCTTTATGAACTTATGATAGCTATCCCGGACAGGCGGGGCGTACTTTCTGATATTACTCTTGCAATCAGTTCAAGCAGCATAAATATCGAAGATATCTCAATATTTCATTCAACTGAATTTGTCGGCGGAGGTATTTTAAAAATACTGGTGCAAGGTGAAAATGCCGGCGAAGTTGCAAAGAAATCTGTTGAAGAAAAAGGCTTTGAGGTGAGGATTAGAAAGGTTCTTGGAGAATAAAAGGATGTCTTGCATAAAAAGCATAAATGGTGAAATAAAAATACCTGGAGACAAATCCATTTCACACAGGGCTGCCATTATTTCTGCGATTGCTGAGGGCAATGTAATAATAAATAATTTCCTTTTTTCTGATGATTGCATTAATACAATTGAAATCTTAAAAAAACTTGGGGTTGATATAAAAAAAATAGGCGATAACCTGGTTGTGCAGGGGTGCGGGATTGAAAACTTCAGGGAGCCTGATGATGTGCTGTATGTGGGCAATTCAGGCACAACTTTAAGGCTGATGTGCGGTGTATTAAGCGCAACAAATTTCTTATCCGTTCTTACGGGTGACAAATCAATAAACAGCAGGCCCATGTCAAGAATAATTGAGCCGCTAAGCTGTATGGGAGCAAACATAACAGGCAGGGACAAAAATAAAAAAGCTCCTGTTATTATATCCGGCAATAATGGTTTAAAAGGTATGGTGTTTAAGACTGATATTTCGAGCGCACAGGTAAAATCATGCCTTGTTCTTGCTGGGCTTTATGCAGATTCTATTACTGAAATAATCCAGCCGGCTATTTCAAGGGACCATACTGAAAGAATGCTGGAATATTTCGGGGCAAACATAAAATATGACGGAAGGCATACCATCATATACCCCGGGCATAGGCTTGAAGGAAAAAACCTGTTTATTCCGGGAGATCTTTCCTCTGCGGCATATTTTGTTGTTGCAAGTCTTATTTTAAAAGATTCTGCTGTTATTATTAAAAATATCGGAATGAATCCTACAAGGAGCCGTTTTATTGAGGTCCTTAAAGATATGGGTGCAAATATAGAAATTAAAAATCCAAGGATGCTTAATAATGAGCAGGTAGCTGACATAGAATCGCGCACAAGCAACCTTGAAGGAATAAATATTGACAGTAATATTATTCCAAATATTATTGACGAAATACCAGTGCTGTGCGCCGCTGCAGCATTTGCGCACGGCAGCACAATAATCAGCGGGGCAGGGGAACTTCGTTTTAAGGAAAGCGACAGGATAAAATCTGTTTCAGCGCAGTTCAAGAATGCCGGGGTAAACATACTGGAAAAGGAAGATGGCTTTATTATCAAAGGAAATAGTGGTTTAAGAATAAAAGGAGGCAGTTTTGAATGCTATGGCGACCATAGAATTGCAATGTCTCTTGCAGTTTTGGGGCTGAGGTCTGAAGAACACTTCTTTATCGATAATTTTGAATGTGTGGATACTTCTTTTCCGTCTTTTAAATATGAGCTAAAAAAAGCGCTGGGGGATAAATACTAAGTTGGATAAAACAGTAAAAGACAATGTCATAACAATAGACGGGCCTGCAGGCAGTGGAAAGAGCACAATAGCAAAACTTCTGTCAAAAAGGCTTGGACTGACCTATGTTGATACCGGGGCAACTTACAGGACGCTGACTCTTATTGCGCTTGAAAATAATATTGACCCTGAGGATGCAGGGGCAATACTTGAAATTGCAAAAAAGTCTTCAATTGAGCTTGACAGCGACCCTGATGATATAAACCAGTTTACAAGAGTAAAGCTTAACGGCAGGGATATAACTGAAGAAATAAGGTCAGAAAGCGTCGGGCTTGCAGTATCTGTAGTTTCAAAACTTCCTGAAGTAAGAAAATACCTTGTTGGTCTGCAGCGTGAAATAGCGGGCAGGAACCCCTCTGTCCTTGAAGGAAGGGATACCGGCAGCGTTGTATTTCCTGATGCGATACTTAAAATATACCTGACCGCCGGACTTGATGAGCGAGTGAAAAGAAGACAAAAGCAGAACAGCGAAAAAAGATTGCCTCTTAGAGAATCAGGTGTAAAAAAAGAAATAGAAAAAAGGGACAGCATAGACAGTTCAAGAAAGGCAAGCCCCCTGATAGTTCCTGATGATGCAGTAATTATTGACGGAACAGATATGTCAATCGAAGAAACTTACGATAAAATAAAGAACTTATACTATGAAAGAATACAACTTAAAAACTAAAAGGCCGAAATTTTTTCACTGTGTTTTAAGTATTACAAAATTTATACTGCGTATTTTTTTTAAAGCATTTTTCAGAATCAAGGTATACGGGCTTGAAAAAATTCCAAAAAACACAAAGCTTGTTTTATGCTCAAACCACATTAGCTATGCTGACCCTGTTATAATATATGCATGGTATCCTGGAATTATTTTTTTTATGGCAAAAGTTGAAGCTTTTACTGGATGGCTCCCAAGGACTTTTTTGAGGTATTTCACTACTTTTCCGGTTAACAGGAAGAAATTTGACCGGCAGGCAATAAGATACTCGCTGCAGGTACTAAATGAAAATGAAGTGGTAGGTATTTTTCCCGAGGGTACAAGGTCAACAGATGGGGTTATAAGGGAAGCGCAGAAAGGGGTCGGCCTTATTGCTGTGATGGGTCAAAGCAATGTACTTCCTGTGGCAATATCAGGAACAAATAAAATAATCCAAAAACCGCATAAAAGAATATTTTTTCCACAAATCAGGCTTATTTTTGGCAATGTCATAGATACTCAAAATATAATAAATCAATACGGCCATAGCCAGGCGCCTGAAAAAATAATTGAGTATGCAATGGATTCAATAAAACTTCTTTATAAAAAAATAAGCATTCAATAACAGGTTTAATCTTTTCGTCTATTATTATAAGACCTTTATTTTAACTATATTATATAATTGGAGAGAGATTGGAAGCAATAGTAGCAAAAACTTCAGGTTACTGCTTTGGGGTAAAAAGAGCCCTTGAAATTACTGAAAATGTGCTTAAAAAATATAAAAATAAAAATGTGAAAGTATTTTCCATGGGGCAGATTATACATAACAGGGGAGTAATTGAAGATCTTAAATTAAAGGGGCTGGAAGTTGTTGAAAATGAAAATGACATAACTTCAGGCAGCGTATTTATTGTACGCTCCCATGGAATGTCTCCTGAATTTTTATA
>VGAZ01000122.1 GCA_016870615.1 Actinomycetota bacterium
TGTAACAGACGCCGGAAATGATATGGCTATAAGTATGGATATAAGGCATACATCAGGCAGTTCTGTTGTAAATTTTTATATAAAGAAACTCAAAGAAAACATTAATAGCGGCAAAACTCCTGATTTATACAATTGCGATGAACTTGTCCCAGTTGCTCAAATAAAGGCTGGCAGCAGTAAGAAAAATGTAAAAATAATTATTGGCAGGGATATGTATGTGAGTAAAAATGATATGATAAACAGCTGCGGGCTTGAAGTTAATAAGTCATTTTATGCAAGGGACAGGGGGTCAAACAGTTTTGACCTCGGGCAGTACGCAGAAAGTGATGAAGTATTTGCGCCATGCGGAAGCAGTCTTCTTATAAACAGGGAAATGCTTGATGATACAGGTGTTTTTGAAAAATCTTTTTTCACCTATTATGAAGATGTGGATTTATTCTGGAGAGCCCGCCTCAGGGGCTGGAAAGTTTTTTATGAACCCGGTTCGGTTGCCAGGCATCTTCACTGCGGAACGGGAGTGGAATGGTCTTATTCTTTTACCTATCATGTTTTGCGCAACAGGCTGCTTGCAATTTTTAAAAATGGCTGGTTTCTTCTGTGGGTAAAAAATACTGCAGTCTTTTATATTTCGTCCTTAGCCCATACGGCCCTTTATCTTGCCGCCCTTATTAAGGGCAAAAAACAGCACCGGCCGGATATAAAGGCAAGGTTAAGAATTTCAATGCAGCTCCCGTACCTTTTTGCTGCCCATATTGCCTCAAGGTTTAAAATAAGGCTTGGCAAAAAAATAACCGACACTGTAATAAAAAAGATGCTGATAGATTTTTAGCTCCTAAAAAATGAGGCGATATAATAAAATACCAGTTATAAATTACTTTTAATAATTTCAGATCGCATTACTTTTATGGGCAAATGTCTGTCTTTTTTTAAAATTATATGGATAAAAACAGAAAAGAAAAATGTATAACTGCATCTCCAGGACAAAAAATTAGAGATACTGTAAATATATGCATTTATGACAGGTATCTTTCAACCGGAGGAGGAGGAGAAAGATACAGCTGTAAAATGGCTGAGATTCTTTCAAAAGAGCCGGGCTGCAAAGTTTACCTTATAACTGATATTTTTGCTGATTTAAATACGGTTCAGGAAAGGCTGAATCTTGACCTTTCAAATGTTACACTTAAACTTTTTCCATTTCTTTCTGAAGATTATGCTGCAAAAATTACCGGAGGCTATGATATTTTTATAAATGCAACTTATCTGAGTTCTCTTGGCGGATATGCAGCTGCAAATATTTATCTGTGTTATTTTCCCACTGCTTTTGATGTTGATTTTACATTCATTCACAGATTCCTCCTTTTGTTTTTCCGCTATCCTGCAGTTTGGCTTTACAGGCTTGCCGACAGGATATCGGGAGGCTATAAAGAAATTGAGGTTCTTGAGGGTATATATGATATTAAAAGGTTTATGCTGCGCCGCGGGGTGTGGACCTGCGGAAGGTTTTCTGTAAAATATAAAAATACGGCAGGCAAAATCAGGGTTGGTTTAAAAAATCCTGCAATAACCGGCATAAAGTCAATGAGATGTTTGGTAAAACTTTATGGGGATGCTGGTAATGAAAATCAATTATACAGCAGGGAGCTTTTTCTTCTTCCCGGCCAAAAGCATGTAGAAGAAATCAAAATAAAAAGTTTAACCGGCGGCAGTGGCTCTTACTTTCTAACTGTCGAATCTGATACATTTATTTCGCAAAACCGGCAAAATGGAGTCAATGATACAAGAGAACTGGGGGTTGTTGTATATAATGAGCAAAAAACCCCTGCTTTAAAAAAATTTATTTTAAAGCTTCTTGGGTTTGTGCCTCTTTTTCTTGTAACTTACCCCAGGGATTTAAGTTTTTTAAAAACTTATGACAGGATAATTTCCATATCAGAGTATTCAAGAAAATGGATGGAAAAATTATGGAAAACAGGAAGTGAAATACTCTATCCCCCGGTTGATATTGAATTATTTTCCTGCTCAAAAAAGAAGAAAATCATCTTAAGCGTAGGCAGGTTTTTCCCCCAGCATCATAATAAAAAGCAGCTGGAGCTGGCCCTGAATTTTATCAGCCTCTATGAAAGCCACAGGGATATAATGTCAGGCTACAGGCTCATACTTGCCGGAGGCGTGGCAAACATCGATAATCATCTTGAATATGTGAATAAAATAAAAGAGATAGCCGCAGGATATCCCATTGAGGTGCTTACAAACATAAGCTGGGAAAAATTGAGGGGGATTTTTTCTGAAGCTCTTATATTCTGGCATGCTTCCGGTATGGGTGAGGACCAGCAAAGGCATCCTGAAAAATTTGAGCATTTCGGCATTACGACTGTTGAGGCCATGGCTTCAGGCGCCATACCGGTTGTTGTGGGCAGGGGCGGACAGCTCGAGATAATAGAAGACGGTAAAAACGGGTTTTTATTTGAAAGCTGGGAAAAAATGAAAGAGGTAACACTTAAAATATGCAGGGATTTCAATTTGGGCGGAAATGTTTTTGAGAGCATAAGCAAACAGGCAATAACTGATTCAGAGAGATTTGGCGCGGCCAACTTTGCCAGGCGCCTACTTGAAATAATTAAAAGCCATATTTAAATTATTACAATGGATGTCAGCATAATAATAGTAAATTTTAATGGTCTTGGCATAATTGAGGACTGCATAAGAAGTATTTATAAATATGCCGGAAGCGAAAAAAGCATCGGCAGTTTTTCCTATGAGATAATAGTTGCAGACAATGCATCATATGATGGAAGCGCCCGCATGATTGAAGAAATGGCTGGCTGCAAAGGCCGCGGCAATTTAAAAGTTATTTTACTTGAAAAAAACTATGGCTTTGCCCATGCTTCAAATGTAGCCGCAAAAGCCTCAGGGGGAGACTACCTCCTTTTTTTAAACCCTGATACTGAATTAATAGAGCCTGGCCTTGAAAGTTTTATAGATTTTTATAAAAAGAAATCAGCTTCAGGGAAAACAGGCGCGGCAGCAGTGAAACTATTGAACGATGACATGAGCCTGCAGTACAGCTGCAGGTCATTTTTGACTCTTGCAAGGCAGTTTTATGAAAGTTTTTTTTTAAGCAGGCTGTTTAAGAAATCAAGGGTTTTCGGTTCATATTTTATGACCTTTTCAAATCACGGCCAAACTATGGAGGTTGATTGGCTCTCAGGGGCATTTATGTTTATTGCCAGGGATATTTTCTTTGCAGCCGGATGCTTTGATATGGATTATTTTATGTACAGTGAGGACAGCGATTTATGCCTTAAGCTTGCGCGCCTGGGTTATAAAAACTATTACTATCCCTTTTATTGCATAAAACATAAAGATGCGGCAATTGCCTCCTCAGACCCTTCTGCAAGGGATTTGCAGATAGCCAGGAGCCGTAAGCTTTATTTTAAAAAAAATTATTCAAATGCCCACAGCTCAGCTTTTAGCATAATTTATTTTTTCCATATAATAATAAGGATTGCCATTTACTATATTATCTCTTTAGCCGGCAAGAAAAACATAAGGCAAAAGGCAAAGATAAGGGCCGGCAATTACATAAGAGCGCTGAAAATGTATTTTTGCAGGTGATGATTTTATGAATAAAAATAATACAGATACGGGCCGTATAATTAAAAACACCAGCTTTATAATGACGGTTCTAAATGAAGAAACATCCATAAAAGGTTTTCTTGACAGCCTTTTTGCACAGACTGTGATGCCGTCTGAAATCGTAATTATTGATGGCGGTTCAAAGGATAAAACCCCGGAATTTGTCGCCGGTTATTTTAAAAATATTGCAATACAGGGCCAGGCAGATGGGCAAAAATGGCCCGGTGATGTTTTCAAGCTTAAAGGCAATGCGGGAAAGGAAAACATTTCTGGCCCAAATATTATCAGGCTGTTTAAAGGCATAAGCGGCAAAGGGGTTCGTCTTGAAGCATATATTGTCCCGCAAGCCAGTATTTCAAAAGGAAGAAATACAGCAATAGATATTGCAAGCGGCAGTTTTTTATGCGTAAGTGATGCAGGATGCCGCCTTGATGCCGGGTGGTTGAGTGAAATTACAAAATCATTTGATGATACTAATGCACCTTCAGAAGTTGTCGGGGGCATTACACTTCCATTTGCGCAAAATTTTACACAGGCATGCCTTGCTGTTTGCATGCTGCCCCTTGATTCAGAGATTAATGAGGAAAAATTTATGCCTTCATCAAGAAATGCAGGATTTTTAAAAAGCGCATGGAAAATGGCCGGCAAATATCCCGAGTATATGGATTATGGAGAGGATATGAAATTTAATTTTAACCTTAAAAAAGCAGGTTACAAGATTAAGTTTAATTCCTGCGCAAAAGTTTACTGGAATTTACGGGACAATCCTGCTGCGGTTTTTAAACAGTTTTTCAGGTATGCAAAGGGAGATGCTATAGGCAGGATGTATTATAAGAGGCATATTATAAGAATTGTTTCGCTGCTTATAATGGCTGCAGCTATAACGCTATCGGTGGCGTTAAGCCCGTATTTTATTTTCCTGGCAGTTTTTCTTCTTGTTGCTTACTCTTACAGGCCTTACCTGCGGATAAATCATTTTACCAAAGATAAAAAAATATGCCCTTTTGTTTTCGGCAACGGCAAAAAAAACAGGCTTTTAATAGCCGCAATTGCAGTATCTGTGCCTTTTATGCTTTTCTACATTGATACTGCAAAGCTTTCAGGCTATTTTTACGGGCTTTTTAAAAGAAAAATCCATAAAGTTTAATTTAATTCTGATACATGTTTTTTTAATAATAAAAGCATTAAAAAACTATAATTTATTTATCCTGAATTAATTTGACATTTGAATTTATTATT
>VGAZ01000123.1 GCA_016870615.1 Actinomycetota bacterium
TGAATTACCCGGCAGCAGTGTTTTTGATTTTGAATTCGGTTCAGTTTCAGGAAATATTAAAAATGAATTTCCTGCAGATATAAAATTAATAAATAACCGCAAAATAGAAGGAAGTGTTGGTAATGGCGCCTACAAAATAATAATCAGCACAACCTCAGGTGACATATCAATTAAAAAAGGAGAATAAGATGCAAAAAGAAGCAGTTAAAAAAAATGCAGGCTTTAAAGTAATGGCAGTGATTTTGCTGATATTGCTTGCTGCAGCAACTATTACCTCCTGCATAAGGATTACAGGATTTAAAGGCTCCGGGGATGCTGCAACACAGGAAAGAAATATATCCGGGGTAAAAAGCGTTTCTATAAGCGCAGGCATGAATCTTTACATACAACAGGCTGGCTCTGAATCGCTGAGAATAGAAGCTGATGATAATGTGATTCCAAAAATATTAACAGAAGTAAAAAACGGGCACCTGGAAATAAAATATAAGCCATGGATATTTGGCTTTGGCGGCATTAACATTAAAAGTCCCGTAAATATTTATCTAACAGTTACAGATATTGATGCAATCAAAGCTTCAAGCGGAGCAAATGTACAGAGCAGCATGATTAATACAGAAAGCCTTAAAATAACACTCTCCAGCGGCTCTTCAGGAAAAGTTGAGATTGATGCAGCAAAGCTTAATGTGGATCTGTCAAGCGGTTCAAATCTTACAATTGAGGGAACTGTAGAGAAGCAGGAAGCAGATTTAAGCTCAGGGGTAAAATATGATGCATACAATCTTAAAAGCCGTGAGGCAGCGCTTAATGTATCAAGCGGAGCTGTGGCTGATATTGATGTAAGCGAGCGCCTTGATGTCAATATTTCAAGCGGCGCGACTGTAAGATATATTGGAACGCCGCAGATAGTATCCAATATATCTTCTGGCGGAAACCTGAAAAATATTTCATCAGATTAAACAAGGAAGCATTTTATTATGGTTGCAATTCCATATTAAAGATAAGGCAGGAAAAAATAAATAAGCCTTTGGAAAAAATAAATCAGATTATATTAAAGAAAAAACTTAGAGCCAATGGTTTTTACATCTAAGTGAATTGAAAGGAAAGGTGTATGAAAATGAATTTAAAAAGAAAAAACATCAAAAAAATTATATTAACAGCTTCCATACTAGCTCTTGCGGCGCTGCTCTTGCTGACAATGAGCTCCTGCATTACTATAAAATTAAACAGCATTAAAGGAAGCGGGGAAGTTGTATCTGAAGACTTTGACGTAAGCGGATTTAATAAATTATCTTTTTCAGGAATAGGCAAAATAATTATAGAACAGTCTGCTGAAGAATCCCTTACTGTTGAGGCAGAAAAAAATATAATAGACGCACTTGATATAAATGTAAGCGGAAACAGGTTAAATGTCGGCCTTAAAAGGGGATTTTTGAACATCATTCCCACAAAAGATATTATTTTTTACCTCAGCGTCAAAGATCTTAAGAAAATAGATCTTACAGGTGCAGGAAGTGTTATCTGCAAAAGCTTTGAAACACAAAGCCTGGAAATAAACTCAAGCGGTTTGGGCAATATAGAGTTTGGCCTTGAAGCAGAAAATCTGGAAATAGATATATCAGGTGCCGGGAAGGTAATAATGGAAGGAAAAGTCGCCATTCAGGAAATAGAGGTGTCCGGTGTAGGAACCTATAACGGAAAAAAGCTCCAGAGCAATGAATGCTTAATTAACATAAGCGGGGCAGGCCGGGCAGCAGTCAATGTCCAGGATACCCTGGATGTAAGGATGAGCGGTGTTGGCCATGTTGAATATACTGGTAATCCTCAAATAACCCAGAACATATCCGGTGTGGGAGGTACTGTAAAAAGCATTGACTGATATGCGCTTAAGCCAGGTTAACTTACATCTGCAACAGTAAAAAAATATTTATTAATAGCAAAATAAAATCAAAAAGGAGAAAAAATGGACGAAGAAGCAAAAAAAGTGGAAATGAAGGGCAAGAAGATTGTTGAAGGGCCAACAATATATTTCTGGGTGCTTTCAATAATTACAGGCCTGGGGCTTTTTTCACTGAATTTCGGAAACTGGATGGGCCGTGATTTTCATATCGGGCCATTTTCAATAGGGCTGCCCTCACCCAATACTTCATTTATTTTTGTTGCTTTATTTGTAGCGGCTCTTGTCGGGCTTTATATAAGGAAAAGCTGGGCCGTGCCTGTAGGAAGGGCAGGACTTGTTGTTTCAATGGTAATATTCTTTCCCGTGGGCACGATTTTTGGCGCAATCCTGTGGAAAAGATACAATGACCCTGAAGCAAAAAAGTATTTGAATTATGTTGAGACTGCAGAAAAAGACAAGGATGATGGCCCTGAAAAAACTCCAGAGATTAATACAAAAAATGATGCAGGTAAATAAGCAAATATGACAAAAAAGGGGCGTTTCACATTACATATCCAGCCTGTATAAACGCTCCTTTTTTGGTTTTTGACTTATTTTAAGACTTGCAACTGTCTATACTTAAGTTATGGGAACCGGCAATATTCTTATAAGGTTATTAATCTTATCTTCTGCAATATCATATTTTTAATGTAAAAATCATAAGGCGCAACAACCGTGTCTTTAATTTCCCGGCTATGCCTGCTTCCGAACTTAACAAAATTAGTTTCCAGCACATAAATGATATAATCCAGAGTATTGAATAATCCTAAAAACAAATTTCATTATAATGTACTCATTTTTATATAAAAATTGTAAAATGTTATTAGTAATTATAAAACCTTCAGTAAACTTCAATATATTTGTAAAAATATATTTATCCGGAGGGTTGTATTGGAAAAAATAGGTTTTGTAACTGACAGTTCTTCAGATATTCCTGCTGAAATTGCAGCAAGGCTTGGAATTAAAATTGTACCGCTGTATATTGGAATCGACGGCAAGGCATATAAGGACCAGTCAGAAATCATGCCTGATGAAGTTTTTTCAGCATTAAAGGCAGGGAAAAAGGTCACAACTGCAGCGCCATCCCCTGGTGATTTCCAGAAAGTATTTAAAAAGCTTCTTGAAGAAGAGGGTGCAGATTTTATTTACTGTGTAACACTGAGCTCAAAGCTCTCCGGCACTTATAATGCGGCAAACATTGCAAAGAGTTTTTTTGATAAAAGTAAAATAAGAATTATAGATTCAAAAACTTCTACGATATGCCTGGGCTTTATCCTGATGCAGGCGGCAGAAGCATTTAAAAGCGGAATGGATAATGAATCCATTGGCATGATTATAGAAGAACTTGTTGAAAAAAACAGGTTTATTGCACTTCTTGAGAGTTTTGAATATGTATTTAAAGGCGGCAGGGCGGTATTTTTTGGAAAACTCGTTGAAAAGGCAATTAAGCTTGTGCCTATATTAAATATCGGCAAAAATGGCAAAGTAAGGCTTAAAAAATTTGCCAAAAATAATGAGACTGCTTTAAATGAACTTTACAGGCAAACCGTGGCAATTGCTAAAATGAATCCCTTAAACCTGATTGGTATTTTTTATGGCTCAGACATCAATCCGGCACTTGAACTGCAAGAGCGCATAAGAAAAAACGGACAGATAAAATTTAAGGATATTATTATATCAAGGATAACCACAGTAATAAGCGCCCACACCGGCCCGGGAATTGTAGGGCTTGCAATAAGTCCTGTAAAAACCGGGAAATAACCAGCAGTGATAGATAATTTTCTAAATATGCTGTGGTTGTTTTTTTTAAAAAACCAATACAGGCAATAGTGCGGGTATTTAAAGGATTGCATTATAAAAAACAGTGTTTGCGGGAGATTTTAAAAATGCCACTAAATAAAGATGATGAAAAATTGACCTTCAGCAGCGGTAACATACCTGTTCTTACGGTTGAAGGGGATACGCTTCCTGAGGTATGGGAAAAATCACTTTGCCTTTTATGGGAAAAGGGCGCAGCAATAAAGACTCAGTATGACAGGGCAAGTGATCCGCCCAGCAGGGATGCTACAATGGTAATGATAATAAATAAGCCATTTTCAGAACCAAGAATACACAGGGCGCTCCCAACGGGGCTTGATGAGCTTGAAGTTTACAGGCAGGAAGTGGTGCTTGGAGTTCATGATCACTGGATTGGAAGCCATGGCTGGTCTTACAGCTATCATGACAGGCTTTTTAACTATATTACAGGCGGAAATGCCGAAAGGGCGCAAAATAATTATCTTGATCAAATTGAGGCAGTTATCCAAAATCTTACTGAATGCTTTTATACCAGGAGGGCCCAGGCAATAACCTGGGACCCCGAACTTGATGCAAGGCACCATGAGCCCCCATGCTTGCAGAGGCTCTGGTTCCGCATACTTGAAGATCCTGTAGAGGGGCTGCTGCTTAATATGAATACGCACTGGCGCTCCAGGGATGCTTTTAAGGCGGCATTCATGAATATATTTGCACTCACTGACCTGCAGAAAAAAATAGCCGGCAGGATTTCTGAAAATATAAAAAGGCCTGTAGGGATTGGCAGATATGTTGATGTAACTGACAGTTATCACATTTACGGCTCTTACTTTGAACAGTTTAAGGGATTTCTTGAAACACTTAAGATAAAAACCTTTGAACAGAGAACATATACATCAGAGTATTGCGAACCATTTTTTGAAGAGGCAAGGAAAAAAATAGCTGCAGAGTAGGCCAATTTGCGGGGAGCAGGGCTTTTTTATTTCTATTATGGTTATTATGCCGGCTTAAGGGCCGGTTTAATATAATTTGCATTAATTGATATTGAAAGGTGCATATGGGAAGCGTCAATAGATTAAAAATCGGGATTGGCAGCGATCATGCCGGTTTCTGCTACAAAG
>VGAZ01000124.1 GCA_016870615.1 Actinomycetota bacterium
TTTTCCTAAATTTATAATCCTGTTTTTATATTATTGAAAATGTTAGCAATATTAATGCTTTTAAAAAAGGAGTGATTGATATGCCAGTGAATGCTTACATCAATTTTCAAGGAAATTGCCTCCAGGCCATTAATTATTACCAGAAAGTCTTTGAAACTGAAAAAGCTGAAATAATGACCTTCGGCCAAATGCCGCCGGACCCGGATTTTCCTGTAACAGAAGAAACAAAAGATCTTGTGGCGCATGCTACTCTAAAAATTAATGATGGCATTATAATGTTTTCAGACGTACCTCCCGGTATGCCCTTTACAGCCGGAAACAATATAAGTGTAATGGTCAGCGGAACCGGTATTTCAGATAAGCTTACAAAGTATTTTAACAGGATAAAAGATGACGGCGGCAAAGTTGAAATGGAGCTTGGAGAAACATTCTGGACAAAGCTTTTCGGCTCAATTACAGATAAATTCGGCATAACATGGCATTTTAATCTTGATAGCAACCAACAACAGTAAATAATCATGAAAGATTAAAGGAGGCAAATATGGCAGAGGAAAATACTGATTCAAAATGTTTTGCAAAAGACAAAAAAAATGGCGGACACAGCGGCTCAGGGATAATGGGAGCGGCATACTTTATGGCTTTTATCGGTGCAGCGGTCTATTACATTGCACCCACAACCACTGCTGGGGCTGGCTTTATTGGTTTTTTAAAGGCGCTTGTCTGGCCGGGATTTCTTATTTTTGATTTGCTTAAATATCTTAATATGTAAAAATATATTTGCAAGGCCTTTTGAAAGAAGAATTTCAGCATAAACTTTAAGTTAATGAAAGGCTTGGCACAAATAAGATAATAACACTTGATAAAAAGCATTTCACTGTGATGACACCAAAAGGGTTTGAATACTTTGATATGCTGGCATAAAGTGCCAATTCTTCATTGGATACTATTCACGTTAGCTGATGCTGAAACTTTGATTTGTTTTTACAAAAAATAGCCTCCGATTAGTCTATATCTCCGGGATGATAATTGTATCCTGCAAATGTAAAACAATATAGTTTTTAAACTTTCTCTAAAATACACTGATTTTTAAACATTGATTTATATGTATAATATGCGTATAATATATCACTGAGATTACTAATTGCCAGAGCCTAATAAGAAAAAGGTAAATTTAAAAAGGGTAAAAAATATGACAAAAAACAAACTTAATATAACTCTTGATGAAGATTTAATAGAATTTTCAAAATTATATGCAAATGAGCAGAGGACTACTGTATCAGAATTGATTTCACAGTTTTTATTAAATCTTAAAAGAACAAAATCACAGGACCCTACTGAAATAATAATATCAGATCCCCAGTTCAGCGATTCTTTACTTGAAACAATTTCAAGAATAAAAGAAGGTAAGGAAAAATGGTTATCTTATAAAGAGGTCTTTAAATGAATGTTTTATTTAGCGTATCATTCTTAAAATCTCTTAAAAAGCATTCATCCTTAAAAGAAGAAATAAAGAGAAAAGTTGATAAAATAATTGAAAACCCAATATCTTTGGGCGAACCTTTAAAGGGCAACTTCAGAGGATTTTGCAGCACGCCTGTAAAAAAAAGTTTCCTCATAATATTTCTGTATTGTAATTCCTGCAGAAAAAAAGGCGATGATAAAATAATTCTATGTTCTGATTGTCAAGATTGCAGTAATGATACTATAAAATTTGTAGAAATTGGTCCTCATGATAAAGTTTATAAAAAGTAAATATTATTTTATCTGGTTTTATTAACCTGATACTTCAAACTCTAAAAAATTCTTCAAATTAAAAATTTATATCACAATAAGTTTCGAAATTTTACTACGATAGCCAGCCAGAATTGATAAATCATTAAGTATTTCCCCAGAATTATTCAATTTATACTTGAAATAAAATAACATATAAATTATTGATAAACAGCCAAATAAATGATTAACCTTTTTGAATTATGAAAATTATTGGCCACACAATTCGGGAAAAAATAAATCCTTCAAGAATAGCCCAATCCTGTCCCAATTTATGGGATGTGAACCTTAAAATAAAAGCAGTGCTTGCTATCTGCAATTGCTGTATAAATAACTCTGGATTTAGAATAAAAAATAGTTTAATATTAGTTAGTTATTTAATTGTAACATTATTTAAGTATGTATGCATAAATTGATATATACTTTAAATTCTTAGATAAAATAAACCAAGTTTCCATTACATACTAAAAAGCATATATACATGCGATAGCAAAGTTTTTACTAATGGCAAGGTGAAAGGAAAACTATAAATATGAAGGGCCAAATGAAAAAAGCATTTCTTTACAGAACAATTAAAACGCTTGGCCGGCAGAGTGACAAAAATATTAATAATTTCCTTAAGTTCGTTGAATTTTTTGCTTCAAAAAAGCGTAAAAGCGTTATAAAAAACCTGCGTGGCAGCCTTTCAATTGAAGATCTGCAGAAAAAACTTTACAGAAATATCATGATAAACTCAAACACCAATTTCAGCAGAAAATTTATAGAAAATTTTCTCATACAGGGAATCATGCTCAATCATGAAAAAAGACTTAAGCTTCTTGATAAAGGATATAATGTTCCTGCGACAATTTTAATAAGCCCCAGCATGCGCTGCAATCTTAAATGTGTCGGTTGTTATGCAGACAGCTATTCAAAAAAAGATGATATGGATATGGCGCTTTTTGAAAGAATTATAAAAGAAGGTAAAGACATTGGCGTTGTCTTTTATACAATTCTTGGAGGCGAGCCATTTATAAGAGAGGATGTCTTTGATGTTTATAAAAGAAACAGTGACGCCTTTTTCCAGGTTTTTACTAATGGCACTCTCATAGATGAAAATAAGGCAAAAGAAATTGTAAAAATGGGAAATCTTTTAATAATGTTCAGTGTTGAAGGGGGCAGCGCTGAAACAGATTTCAGGAGAGGTGAAGGCGTCTACCAGAAAGTAAGGAATGCAATGGACTTGTTCAAAAAAAACAAGTTGCCTTTCGGGTTTTCTGTAACTGTAACAAGTAAAAACTTCGATTATATTACAAGCGATAATTTTATTGATTTTATGATAGAACAGGGCGCAGTTCTTGGCTGGTATTTTCTTTACATGCCCGTTGGGGTAAACCCGGACCTTTCTCTTATGCCGACGGCCCAACAGCGATTAAAATTAAAAGAAGTTGTTCACAGGGCCAGGGCTCAAAAACCGGTTTTCCTGGTTGATTTCTGGGGAGATGCGCCTCTTGTCGGGGGCTGCATTGCAGGCAGCCAGTATGCCCATATAAATAATAAAGGAGATGTTGAGCCATGCATATTTACCCATTTTGCAGAAGTTAATATAAAGGATATGCCGCTTCTTGAAGCTTTAAACTGCAGCTATTTCAGGAAAATCAGGTCAAAACAGCCTTATAGCGACAACCTTTACAGGCCTTGCATGTTAATTGATGAGACAGGTGTTTCAAGAGAGCTATACAGAAATTGTAAAATATACCCCACGCATCAGGGGGCAGAAGATATTCTTTTCAAAATAAATAATGAGCTTGACAGTTATTCAAATTCAGTAAAGGAAACATTGGATCCTGTGTGGGAGCAGGAAAAATGCCAGTATAATTATAAAAGAGTATTGCTGCATCAAGACCACGAAAGATAATAAAATTCTTTTTATGGTAATGTTAGCTCCTGGGCAAACTTTTTAATGTTGTCCTCATTTATTTTTTGAACAGGTTCAGTTGTCTTGAATGCTTTCTGCATTGTGCTTTTAAAAAACGGGCCCATTCTGTCCCATAGCATTTCAAACCCGAAATACTCCTTAGCGGCGGCACTGTCAAGAAGCTGGGGCGGAAAGCCTTTTTTTATCTCTTCCTCCCATTTATCATCTGCCCCGCACATAAATAAGCCGGTTTTCATTTTTAAAAGCTTATCAAGATTTCTCTGTACGAATTTTCTTACATATGAATTCATTCTAAACATCATAAAGGAACCGCCTACCGCAACAGCATCATAATTGTCCATGCTGATGTTTTTTGTTACCTTAAGGTTAATAACATCCACATCATGCTGCTTATCCTTTAAAAAGTTTTCAAGCATTTCAGCGCATTTTTGTGTTGTCCCGTATCTTGTCGCAAAAGCTATAAGTATTTTCATTTATAATCTGCTCCTTCTCAAATACAATATTGTTTATTTTATTTTTGTAGTAATCTCATAAAGGCGGTTCCTGTCAATATCATATCTTGAGCGCAGTATTTTTAGCGCTTCCCTGGAAGATATATTTGAAGAAACGAGCTGCCTGAATTCATTAATTATTTCTGTGGTGCTGTAATCTGTTATTAACTTTTGGCTGTAACCCTGGACAACAAGAACTATCTCTCCCTTTAGCTTCCTTCCTGATTCCTGCCTTTTTACAAGTTCATTGCTTACTTCCTTAATGCTGCCTCTTATTGTTTCTTCATAAAGCTTTGTCATTTCCCTTGCAATGCAGCAGTTCCTGTCCCCGATTTTATCTGCCAGCATTTTTAAAAGACTGATAATCCTTAAGGGTGATTCATAGAAAATAAGGGTATAAGGGAGATATTTGAGGCTTTGCAGCTTTTCGATAAGTTTTGAATTCTTCTTTGGAGGAAATCCTAAAAATAGGAAACTGTCTGTTGGAAGCCCCGATACAATAAGTGCTGAAATTGCGGCGCTTGGCCCGGGGATTGCAGAAACTTTTATGCCTTCTTGTATACAATCCCTGATTATCTTGTATCCCGGATCCTGTATTGAGGGAGTGCCGGCTTCAGAGACAAGCGCAGCATCTC
>VGAZ01000125.1 GCA_016870615.1 Actinomycetota bacterium
TTAAGCAAACATTGTTTTTTGCAAATCAAAATTCCTCACTTTTGCAAAAATTTTTCCCCAGGCACCAGTGGGGAATTTTTATCCGCTATTTAAGCGAACAGGCCCATTATTTTACACTAATTAATCATCCCATAATTTCACCTCCATTTATCTAAGCATTGTCGGATCCAGCCTGTTGCTTGGTCCTGGAAACAGCAGTAGGTGACAATGATGAAGCACTCTGTCAATTATTGCCCCTGTCATCTGCTCATCATAAAATACATTAACCCATCTGGAAAACTCTATGTTTGTATTAATGATAAGTGATTTTTTCTCATAACATTCAGAAACAACTTCAAATAGAATCTGGGATCCTATCCTGTCTAAAGGCACGTACCCCCATTCATCACACACCAATAACTCTACCTTTGATAGCTGTGCTAAAAACCTTGAAAGCTCTCCAGCTTTTTTTGCCTCAGCAAGTCTGTTAACAAGTGCAGAAGTCCTATAGAATTTGGTATTTATTCCTCTGCTGCATGCTAAAAGCCCCAGCGCAATTGAGAGGTGTGTTTTGCCTGAGCCTACGTTTCCGTACATAACTATATTGGTTGCAGTTTCTAAAAACTTAAGGTCTTTTAAATACTGGGGTGTAACACCCTCAGGAAGGGTTACCTCATCAAATTTAAACGCATCAAATGCCTTAAGCGTGTAAAATCCGGCAAGCTTTGTAAGCCTGTCATTTTTTGCAGTTTCCCTTCGCTCATGTTCTGCCTGCAGTAGCTTTAATAAAAACTCCTGATGGCTGGAAGCCTCAATGCTATCTGATATTTGGACCATATGGCTTGAAAGCCTTAGCTTTTTTAAATAATTTAGTATTTGCTCATTTATCATTGCCTCTCACCTGCCTTTGAAAGGACTCTGTCATAAAGGGACAGCTGCGGGGCATATTTTTGAAGCTCTGGAACAGAGGGTGACAGTTTTATTGGTTTTAAAGGCGTCAGAGTTGGATTTAACCAGCTGTGAAGGCTTGTAAGGCTGTCTACATCAGTTATTTGGTACTGAAGCGCCTCACTTACCGTATCAACTGCTGCCTCAAATCCGCTCTGCTCTGAAAACTTTGCAATTACTGAAAGTACTTTGCCTTTCTGGGACTTGGTTAGACTTTCCAGGTAATTTCTCAAAGGATCCGGAAGCATTTTGTATATACCTGTATATTTTAATGCGCCAGGAAAGCGTGAAAGCTGGGTTAGATATGGCAGCCAGTTCATAGATGACTGTTTTAAAGCCCCGTATAGCCTCTCATGGACAGTTATTTCCCTTATGGACTCATCAATGGGCGCTACAGTATGTGCGCCGATTCTTACCATAACATGACAGTCAGCATACTTGGGGGAAACTGAATATTCATAAAGGCCATCCAGAATAAATTTGCCGTATCCATTTGTCTTCTGCCTCTCATACCTGCAAGGATCAAAGGGGCTTGCCGGCAGTTTAAGAAGAGCATTTCTGTCCTTTGCAAATAAATCATTATGAGTTGCCTCAATTTTGTAATGGTTTCTGTTGCCATCCTCTTCACAAAGGGCAAGTAACTGCCTGTTAAACTTTAAAATATCATCAAACCTTGGAACCGGCACCAGCATGTTTCTTCTGTGGTAACCTACTTTTGACTCCACGCTACCTTTTTCATGGCCGGCACCAATGTTGCAAAATACAGCTTCAAAGCCGTAGTGGGCCTTAAACTTTAAGAATTTATCAGTTAAATTCCTGGCCCCCTCTTTTAGCACTTTAGATACAGCACTTGATGCATTATCAAACCATATGCAGGACGGTACCCCGCCAATGTGGGTAAAGATAGATATCAGACCTTCAAGCAGGCACTCTGCATTTTCTCCCTTAAAAACCTGAAGGTATCCTTTATTGCTTGCAGGAAAAGACAGGTTTAGGTATTTTCCATCATAAAGTTTGCCCCTTTGGAAAAACTGGCAGTCCCCAAAATCTGCCTGGGCCTCTCCAGGTATATGTTCAAGGGGCAGATACGCCCTTGTTTTGCCAAAGATTTCCATTTTTTTCAAAGAAACGTAACCTGCAACTGTTCTGTATGAGAGCTTAAAATCATTAAACTCTTTTTTTAACCTGTTATATACTCTTTGTGCAGTGTGCCTTTGTTTTTTCCTTGCTTTTTTGTCTTCAGCCAGCCAGCTGTCTATACAAGACATATATGGTTTAAGAGATGGAAAGAGAGGTTTTGCAGGTGGTACAATATCCTGGTTAAAATCCTGTTTGGCCAGATATGCCCTTATTGTCTTTCTGTCAAATCCCGTTTCTCTGTGTATGGCGCTTATTGTTTTTCCTTCCTCAAAAAACTGTTTTCTTATATCATGTACTTGGGTCATTGTTAGCATCCTTTCTTAATCTTCTCCTTGCATTTGATTTGGTTGTCAATACAAGGAATTATTATAACTGGTGCTGCAATGGCCTAACTTGCAATACTGGGGAATTTAACTTTGCAATACTGGGGAATTCCTTTTGCAATATTGTCCTATTTTATTTTGCAATAAATAACACTATCGGTAAAAAAATAAAAATATTTAATATTTTTAATAAAATATATGAAATGATTTGTACTATTTTTTGAATTTGAAAATTTTGTGGAGTTAGCTTGTAAGCGGAGAAATAATCAAAAAAATACTTAAAATAACATCAAATTATCAAAATTTTTTAATTTAGTACAATGCTAATAAAACCTAGTCTTATTTCTTATTAAAAAAATCCAGCACAGGCCTGAGGTCACTAAATTTACTGTAATGTATTTTTTTATCATGCGCCAACCTTCCTACAACTATTGAAGGGTGTACCCCTATTTCTGCAGAAAAACCGACAATAGATTCCCTGGTATAATACATTTTGTCTACAAAAAGGGCATATTTTTTTAGGTCAATAAGTGTATTTGCAGCAAAATCATCTGCTTCTTTTTCAAGCTGCCCGTTATCGTTTTCACACTCTATAAATAATTCTTTTTTACTGTGCATTAGAATATGGCCCAATTCATGGAAAAAAGAAAACCAGAAGATATCCAGCCACCTATAGCGAATACTTAGTAAAAGCAAAGCCTTCTCAGGCGATATCCATCTTGTTGCACCCTGTATAAAAGTTCTATTTAAGTGAGGCAGCGCAACAAAAGATATGCCGGCTTCTGCACACCTTTTGACTAATTCTTCATAAAAGTCCTTTTTTTGAGAGAGATTCCTCAGTATTGGAATTAGGGATTTAAGCTTATCTTTATCATAAGGTTCAGTTTTTATTTGTTTTGCTATTTTTAAACCCCTTGTTATCCATGCCATAACTGCATAATTAGAAGCATTGCCATAGCAGCTTTTCCTTAATAAGCCAGGATAGACACTTTTTAAATTTTTAATTGATGATACCTCAAAGTACTTCCACAAATTGATGACTTTATCATTTTTAGAACAAGCTTTATCAATCCAGCCCAATTTTACAAGCTGGTTATAATCAACTTCATCAAGAATCCATTTCTCATTGCCTGCCTGCTCTTCAAGCTCAAGCCTCTTTAAAGTTTCCTGATAATTGTTTTCTAAATTAATCCAGAAACCAGCAGGCATCCCGAGGACATTTTCAAATTTGTAAGCAGTATCAGGAGTAATGTGTGCTTTGCCCTGAATTATTAGATTAATTGTTTTTCTCGTAAGTCCAGTTCTTTCTGAAAGCTCTTTCTGGCTTATATTTTTTGTTTCTATTGTTTCTGCTAAAGTATAACCAGGCGCAACAGCAAAATCAGGCCTGTATTTACCGTTTGTCTTAATCATGATAATCACAAATCTCCTTGATTATTATTACTTTTATATCTTCCATGCTTATATCATCTAAATTTAGACTTAAATCTTCAATGTATGGTTTAAAAACAATCCTGTATTGATTATTTAGATCTACTGCATAACAACCTTTTCTATTGCCTTTTAAAAGGTGGCACCCTTTAAAATAAGTGGATACAACTTCATCCAAATTTTCAAAGGCTGCAAGTTCAGAAATCCACTGGTTTATTTTTCTGGCAATATCAGTTCCATATTGCCTGGATGCCTCTTTAAAAATTTCACAATATTTTTTTATTTTTTTTTTATCGTAATGAATATCCAAATTTTTTTACAATAAATATACAACTATTTTTATTAATTGTAAAGTTTTAATTAACCTGTTAGGTTAATTAAAATATAATTTTATTTAATTTATGAATAATCTGTTCTTTTCAAGGCTTTAAAAAAATTTTGTAAAGGTGAGGATTTTTGATTTAAAGAAAAATTAAAAATTCAGATACTAATATTATCTTTAATTGCTTGCCCGTATTTGATTAACTTTTTTAATGTAGTGGGTACAAAATATAAATCCCTCTCAATTTTAAGCCCACAAGGACCTTCTAAATTTTCAAGAGCAGAAAGGGTAAAATAGCCAATTTCTTTTTCAAAACCATCTATAAGGCCAAAAAATGTGTTTATTCCATCAAATTCTGTAACATACCATGTCCAACCCGCCCATGGGGTAAAAAACTTTACATATGCTATAGCACTTAGACCTTTTGCTTCATGGTAGTTTCAATGAAAAAAATAATTATCTTGGGATTAAAGGCATTAATACTTTTATCATTTTGTTCTTATTTTTATACTAAAATTTTTTGTAAACTGAGAGGTTTTAGTATTTTTAAAAGGCTGTTTTTTAAAAACGTGGTTTTTTCATTTTGGAGTTGGCCCATAAGCCGAGTTCTGTAC
>VGAZ01000126.1 GCA_016870615.1 Actinomycetota bacterium
AAATTTATTCGGGGAGTATTTTGAGGACCCTGAACAGTTAAATATTGCTTTTGAAAGGATTGCAAAAAAGCTTGGATACACAATGATGGTTGCTCCTGAAACAGTACCGGGACTTTATACTGCAACCCACAGGTATGGTTTTGAATGGGTTACTTATATGTACCATGATTATCCTGATATATTCCTCAGATACTACGATGCGCTTATTGACCACGAGTTGTTTAAGATTGACTGCTTCGGCCCCACAAAACTTTCAAAAGTGGCAATGATTTCAGAAGCATTAGCATTTAACTCAGGGCTCATGTGGCCTATGGATTTTATTAAAAACATAATATATCCAAGAGTCAAAAAATGCATAGACAGGTGGAAAAAATATGGGTACTATGTAATTTACCACAGTGATGGAAATAAGTGGCAGATATGCAGGGATATAATTGATATGGGCGCAGATTCAATTAATCCATTTGAACCTCTTGCAACAATGGATATCAAAAAATTCAGGCAGCTTTATCCTGATACTGTTTGCGGCTCAATGATAGACTGCCAGGACCTGCTTGCCTTTGGAACTCCCGGTCAGGTAAAGCAGGTAACACTTAAGGCACTTAAAGATTCAGGTGGAGCAAAGACGTTAATAGGTTCAACTTCTGAGATACACCCTGAGATAAAAGTTGAAAATGCTGCCATGATGTATGAAATAGCAAGAAACAGCTGGCTATAAACCAGGACGAGATCTTATAGGTATTTATTTTAATAGATTAGGAAAGATTTGAAAAATAATAAAAACGCAAGAGTAACAATTAAAGATATTGCAAAATATACCGGGTATTCAATTGCCACTGTATCCAGGGTATTAAACGACAGTGGTGTTTTTTATAGCCAGGAAACATTTAAAAAAATAAAGAAGGCAATTGAAGATTTAAAATACCAGCCGGATGCAATAGCCCGGGGGCTAAAAACTAAAAAGACCTTTAACATAGCATTCCTGGAACCATGGACTTCAGAGTTTTTCTCCGAAATATTTCTCGGAATCCAGGATACCGCAAACCAGGCAGGATATTCTGTTGCAATTTTCAGCTCAAACTTTGATAAGTCCCAGGAGGAGAAAAATATTTCTTCCATACTTTCAAACAGGTTTGATGGAGTCATAATCTCTTCTGCTATTTTAAATAAGGAGAATATAAATAAGCTTATTTCCCATAATATTCCCGTAGTTATAATTGAAAAATTTATTGATTTAAAAGAAATTCCAGCAATTTCAATAAAAAACCTTGAGATATCTAAAAAAGCAGTGAAGTATCTGATGGAGCTTGGGCATAAAAAAATAGGCTTTATGGGAGAGCCTCTTGAGGTGGGCAGGGTGGACAGCAGATTCAGGGGTTACAGCAAAGCGCTTGAAGAAGGAGGGTTTGGTTTTAATCAGGAGTACATTTTTGTTAATGAAAATTTCCGGGGAGAGGATTATGCAAGAAGCTTCAAACATATAATAGAAAACATTGAAAAAATAAAAAAATGCACAGCAATTTTTATAACCTCTGATAAAATTGCAATTATCCTTATAAAAGCATTAAAAAATGCGGGTTTGTCTGTGCCCCGTGATATTTCAGTAATAGGGTTTGACGGCCTTGAGATATCCAAATATATAAGCCCCAGTCTGACAACAATACTGCAGCCAAGGTATGAAATGGGCAGCAGGGCAATGGGAATGATTCTCAAGATTATTAATGGTGCAAAACCAGAGAACATCGAATTAAAAGCTGAATTGGTAATAGGAGAGTCCACGGCACCGCCGAAATAATATTATTTTGGCATTATTTAATAAGCCTGTTTAAAAAATTAATCAGCTCGGCGACGGCAGCTAAAAGATACCAGGTATTTAATTTCTGTCTGTTTTAATATTTTATTTCTTTAATCAGCAGACAGTGAATGGCTGTTAATAAATTTTTAAAATCATATAGTGACGGTAAATAAATTCAGGGAAATATTACTGATTTAATAGGAGGGGACTAAGTGAAGTTTAAATGGGCGGTTTGCCAACACCCGATGACACTGATTATTAAAGAGGATGAATCAAGCCTGGAGAGGGTTCCACCTTATGGTGCAGAAAGTTTTCATGCATATTATCTTAAGATTAAGGAAAACCTTGAATACTTGAAGAAAAATGATTTTGCAAAAGTCTGCTTCGAGACCTCGATTCTTGAAACAATGATGGTGCTGGATGAATATCCTGAAATAAAAAATGATTTTATTGAGCTTGTTAAAAATAAAAAAATATCTTTTGTTGGTGGTACTTATGCACAATCACATACTCATACACTTACTTCAGAATCAAATTACAGGCAGCTTCAGGAGGGTTTAAAAGGATATAAGAATTTGTTTGGGGTTAAAATAAAACTTTATGCAGTACAGGAACCAGGACATCATGAGCAGATGCCTCAGCTTCTTAAATGTTTTGGTTTAAAATTTGCAACACTACCAGCTTTTACATATTCTTTGATATTCCTTGAAGAATATGAGCTTGTGTCTTTTATGGAAATGGCATGGATGAAATTTACCAAAGAGAGAGGAATGGAACAGGACCAGATTGACAGAATATGTTTTACAAATGGAAATGAATTTGCAGGGTGGTCCGGGCTGGATGGAACAGAAATGCCGGTTTACCTGATTGATCCAATGCGCTGGTGCAGGAAAGAGGATATCAGGAATGAATTTAAAAAGGACCTTTATTCAAGTCCACCTGTAAGAATTTACCTTACAGATTTGCTGGATTTCAATCCTGCCATAGTAGGAGAGACGCTGGAACATTCAGAATATGCACTTGCTGACCAGGCAATTGAAGAAAGGTTTAAGGGTGTAAAAGAAGCACCAATAATAAGATTGTATTCTTATTATTCTTACCTTGAGGGTTCTAAGCTTGATGGGGCATATGTAAAGAATCGCCAGATTGAGGACAAAATCCTGGCAGCCCAGGCGCTTGAGGCTTACCTGGTTTTAAACAAAGCCAGAAAAATACCTGAAGTATCCTGGGATAAAATATGGAAGACTGTGCTGGAAACCCAGCACCACGATATCTGTTATCCACTTGCACCAGTTTTACAGAAATGGGCAATCAATAAAATTCATAATGAAGAAATAATTTTGGATTCAAAAATAGAAGCACTAAAAGATTGTCTTATTGAGAATTTTAAAGAAGGTACAATCCATACAAGCAGGCGAAAGCCGGTAAAAGAAAGGATAAAAATGCCAAACAACAGCACTGGGGATGCTGGCACTATCCTTATTTTTAATCCGGAGCCGCATTTAATGAAGTCATATATTAAAGTAATCGTGCCTGAGGCATTGTTAAATTACGGACTGGAACTGTATGACAGAAAAGGGCCACTGGATTTCCAGGTTGAAAGACACGGTGATTTTCGCTGTCTTGTTTTTTATAATAGTATAAACGGGTTCGGCACCAAAACAATAGGATTAAAGAAAAAAAGCAAATCTTTAAAAGAACAAAAATCAAAAACCGGATTTATTGAAAATGATTTTTACTCCCTTTCATTAAATGGGCACGGTGATATTTTTAATGTAATTTTAAAAAAGAATGGTAAAATTTTATTTAAAGAACCGGCAAATAAGCTTACTGCTTCATTTAATAACTGGTCCCATGTTAAGTTCAAAAAAAAACCTGCAACAATAGAGCAAATAAATGGCCGGGTTTATGATTTATTCACCTGCAAAGGAGTTTTCGATAAATCTTCATATAAGAAAGAAATCAAGTTTTATAAAACAATACCAAGGATTGATTTTAAGATAGTATTCAATTTTAAAAACCAGCAAATAGGTGATTTTTTCCTTGAAGAAAAAAAATTATGCACAACATGGCCAGTAAAGGATTTGGTAAAAATAAAACACGATATTGCTTTTGGAGTTGTCAAAGCAAGAAAATCAAGGCCTCTTTATGCAATAAACTGGATAAACTGTGAAATTATTAACGGCATTTTTTTTACAATACTTCCAGCGGGGAAAATAAAATTTTTTGAAAAGGATGGAATTTTATATAATCTTCTTGGCTGGGGTGATGAGGGAGTTGATTTTATGAGGGTTGGGGGTACTTGCGCCCCGGAAATATTACAGGGTCATTTTGATTTGAGGCTAAACGGTGAATATGCTATTGAATATGCTTTATATATCCATGAAGAAAAACCGTCAAATCTTGAGCTTTTTAATATCTCTGCTTCTTACAAGCGACCCTTTATTGCAAACTATGTGGATATTCCATGTGAAATGGGAGAGGATATAGTTTTTAAATTTAATAACTCAAATATCTCATCCACCTCAATTTTTAGGGAAGACGGAAAAATTAAATGCAGGTTTTTTGAGTGCAACGCCACTAAAGAAAACATAAAGATATTAAAAAGTAGCAGCTTTAAAATCAAAAGTGTCAGGGATGCTTTCGGGCAAAAAATTGAAAATATTGAGCCTTTCAGGATTGGGACATTAAGCACTTAAATAATGATCTGTTACAATCCTTTAAAAATGATTAAAAGGTAATTTAAAGATATTCAGGGGATTTTCACCAGGATATTTCAGTTATTGAGAAATATGCTGTATGCAAATTAACAGCCAGCAGGGATTTTATGAAAGGAATAAAAAGTGGCCGTGTTAAACAATAAAATTGATTTTGAAATTAATCCGAGCGTAATTAATTTACGCAAAGAAAGGATAAGGAA
>VGAZ01000127.1 GCA_016870615.1 Actinomycetota bacterium
TTTCAGTAATGGCTGAAATATTTATAAATGCCTCATCAGGAAGAATCTTAATATATGCGCTGCCGCTGACGGTTATGGTGTTCTGGATAGTTTTTGAAGCGCCGCTATCTGTAAATGTGATTTCAGGCATTTCCGGCGCAAGGCAACCTGAAAGCAAAAACACTGGCAATAAAAAAATTAATATTGCAGGTAAAAGCTTTAATAATTTTTTTAAAATTACACTTTTATTATCCATATTTACACACACCCCTTTCGCTTATTATAAGTGTTAAAAAAAGAAACACCCACTTTTGCCCCTTTAATAAAAACTGTTCTTAAATTATATATTAATTAAATTCCAATATAAAGTTTTAAGAAACAGGCCAGTTTTTTTTCTTTAATACAAATACGAAAAAAAACTTTAAAAAACAGGGTTTTACATTTTTTTTAACATAATAAATTATAATAAATTGTTACATAATATGTATTAATATAATAATAAATAATAATATAAAATAAATTTATATAAAAATATTGACAAAATAATAAATATATTAGTAAAATAATGTCATTATTGTTAAAGGATTACAATAATTAATTAATTGAAACAAATAAGCAAGGATGCAATATGAACGGGAGCACTGCGATTTTATGGAAGAATTATAAAAGTAAAGAGGACGTCTATTACAGGGATAAACTTATAAAAGGGTACAGGCCTTTTTTAAAAAGTATTGTTAATCATGTATATTCTAAGCTGCCGAAAACTGTTGATATAAATGATCTTGAAAGCTATGCAATTATCGGCCTGCTTGACGCAATAAAAAAATTTGATATAAGCAGGGATATTAAATTTGAGACATATGCAAGCTTCAGGATAAAAGGCGCAATAATAGACGGCATGAGGAAGCAGGACTGGCTTTCAAGGAGCTTAAGAGACAGATATAAAGCGGCAGAAGCAGAAAATACTGATAACGGAGTAAATGAAGAGGATTTCATATATGCAGACAGGGATAAAACTGGGACTGCAAGCTCTTTTAAAAAAGATATAATTGCTGAAAGTGCCAAATTCTATATGTATTCCATTGATGACCCGAATTTTTACAGCAGCAAATCAGATGATGCTGCTTCCCAGATCGAGAATATATATGATATCTATGCTGTAAATAATACCGATTTTGCCCAAAATCTCGAAACAAGGCTTTTTCTTAAACAGATAATTTTGAAATTAAGCCCCCAGGAAAGAAAGATTGTCTATCTTTATTATTTTAAAGGTAAAAATTTAAAGGAAATAGGGAAGATATTAAATATTACTGAATCACGTGTTTCACAAATAAATAAACAGATACTCTCATTTCTAAAAAAAGAAATACAGAAATCATCATAAACACAAATCCTTTGCAAAAAAAATTATTTTAATAATGCTTTTGCTGATAAGGGTTATTTCATTTTTTAGTCTGCAGGCCATTTTAGTCCGGAAAAAACCGCAATTGAAGTTTTAAAAATATATTTTTATTTTTTTCTATAGTTTTATGAATTTTCTCCGATAATATTATTATAAAATATGAAATTTTTAAAATTGTTAAAGGATTTATATAAATGATTCAAAAAGACATAAGGGATATAAGGTCCAATCTGACAAAATATATTAATAAATATAATGGCAGGAAAATATATATTTCCAAATACAATAAAATTATCGGTGAGCTTAAATTTTATAATAGCAGGGAAAAGGAAATAGTTAAGCTCGACATCGCAAAGGAAATATTGAAAAATGCCGACGATAATGAGCAGTAAAGATAAATAAATACATTGGACAGGAAAGCTATAATGACAGAACCTGGGCAGGCCAGCAAAATCATAAAAGAAAATGAGTTAAAAGCTCTTTTTTTTATGAAATATTGCCAAATTGACAATGCAGAAAAAATCCTTCTTGATAATATAAAAAAATATGCCCAAAGCACTCTTACTTATGATCTCCTTATCAAGATATATGAAGAAAAGAAGGATTTTCATTCACAGATAAAAATATTAAATGAGGCAATAAAAAACACTTCAAAAAGCAGTTTCTACAGGAAACTTAAAAAACAAGTAATAATTTCCAAAATATTTTCAGATATATTTAAAAAATGAATTTTATATCCTTCAGTATTTGTTTTAACTGCAGTTTTTTGCTGCAGATTAATTTGGGCAATATTACCTTTGTTTTTTTAATGCACTTCAGGAAAAAATATTATAATATATTAAATATCAAATCCTGTTTGCATATATTAACTGCACCAGGCTAAAGGTGCATCAGTGTAATTTAAATAATATTCATATTTTTAAAGACTGGCGGGTAAAAAATGATACTTACTTTAAAAGAAAAAATTGTAAGAAGCAGTGATTGCACTTCCTTCTGTTTTATGCCTGCAAATGACATCACATGGCAAGCTGGCCAGTACATGCAATTTATGCTGCCACACCAAAACCCGGATGAGAGGGGATTTAACCGTTTTTTTACAATTTCAAGCGCGCCCCATGAGGGCTTTGTCATGATTACAACAAGATTTGCATTCGATAAAAGCAGCACTTTCAAAAAAGCGCTTTTTTCGCTTGAAAAGGGAAGCAGCATTTCAGCAATGCCGCCTATGGGGGAATTTGTGGTTAAGGATTATGCCGGAGACTATGTCTTTATTGCAGGAGGCATAGGCATTACACCTTTCAGGTCAATTGTCCTTGATCTTGAACATAAGAAAGCGCTCGGCAATTGCAGTATTTATCTCCTGTATGCCAACCGCGACCAGGATATTGTTTTTAAGGAAGAGCTGGACAGTCTTGCAGTGAACTTTGGCAAATTTAAAGTAAGATATGTCATAAGCCCGGAAAGATGCGATATTTCCCTTATTAAGATAGCTGTTCCGGGCTACCGGGAAAAAACCTATTATATTTCAGGCCCTCCCGGACTTGTTAAATCTATTGAGCAAGACCTTGTTGCCGATGGGTTTGGCCAAACTGCTCTGAACCTTGATTATTTCCCAGGTTACTGAATATCTTCACCAGCACAATTCAATGCAAATCATCAGTAATTTTTATCTGCACAATTATTCCTGAGAATGTTTAAATTTACAAAGGATAAAAATATATTCAAGAAATAGCAAATGAGCTTGAAGAAATCATTAAAAACAGGTTATAATATTTTAAAACTTAGCAGTTATTATATAATTATTATTATATAATAAATAAAATTAATTATATTAAGACAGGAGGATAAAATGACAGAGAAGCTGCAAATTTACAAATGTGAAGTATGCGGAAATATTGTTGAAATGCTACATGGGGGAAAAGGCGAACTCATGTGCTGCAATGAACCGATGAAACTGTATGTTGAAAATACAGTTGACGCTTCAGTTGAAAAACATGTGCCTGTTATTAATTTAAATGATGCCGGCATGGATGTAAAAGTTGGAAGCGTCAGCCACCCGATGGAGGAAAGCCATTATATAGAATGGATAGAAGTGATACAGGATGGCAAAGCATACAGGCAGTTTTTAAACCCCGGAGATGCTCCCGAGGCTTCTTTCTGCATTGCAGATAAAGACGCTGTAGTAAGGGAATACTGCAATCTGCATGGATTGTGGAAGAGATAATATAAAACATATTGCACTGAATTAGTCCATTATGAATAATTTCCAGGTATTTATTAATGTTTAAATATGCCAGTAATACAATACAGCAAAAAACAGGAGAATCAATATGCAAAATATAATGTTAAAAGAGGATATATATTATGTTGGAGTAAATGATAGCCAAAGAAGGCTTTTTGATGAACTGATTCCTCTTCCGGATGGCACCACATATAATTCATATCTAATTAAAGGCAGCAATAAAACTGCCCTTATTGATACTGTGGATCCTACAAAAACAGCTATACTGCTCAAAAACCTGGAAAATACAGGCATAAATAAAATAGACTACATTATTTCACATCACGGTGAACAGGACCATTCCGGATCAATCCCTGCGCTTCTCTCAGCCTATCCGGGGGCAGTTGTGGTTACAAATGAAAAATGCAAAGCAGAGCTTTGCAGCATGCCTAAAATCAGCCAGGACAGGTTTACAGTAATTGAAGATGGGGGAGAGCTTTCCCTTGGAAATAAGACTTTAAAATTCATATTCACCCCGTGGGTGCACTGGCCCGAAACTTTTGTAACTTACCTGGTTGAAGATAAAATACTTTTTTCCTGTGATTTTTTGGGCTCACATTTTGCTTTTGATGCAAAAGATGGCTTGTTTGTAGAAAATACTGATACCATTTATCTGCCGGCTAAAAGATATTATGCTGAAATCATGAGCCCCTTCAGGACTGTTATAAGGAAAAATCTTGAAAAAATATCCGGGATTGATGTCAAAATACTTGCCCCGAGCCACGGCCCGCTTTACAGGGGCATGGATTTCATTACAGAGTGTTACAGCCAGTGGAGCTCCGATTCAGTAAAAAATATGGTCCTGCTTGCTTATGTCTCCATGCATGGCAGCACTGAAGTTATTGCGCTATATTTTGAAGATGCTTTAAAAAAGCGTGGCATTGAAGTTAAGTTATTTAATCTGGGTGACGCTGATATCGGGGAAATAGCAATGGCGCTTACAGACGCAGCCACGGCTGTTATCGGCTCTCCAACAGTTCTTGCGGGCCCTCATCCCAAAGCTGTTTTTGCTGCCTATCTTGTAAAAGCT
>VGAZ01000128.1 GCA_016870615.1 Actinomycetota bacterium
ACTTCTGTAAAATATCCTTTTTTTGCAAGTCCGTGGGCTATCCTGTCTACAACAAGGTCAACTCCGTGCCCTTTTATCATCCTGTCTGTCAAAAAAGTTATCTTTGGCTGTTTCATGGCTATATTTTAACATCAATTATTGTTTATATTAAATTGTTTGTTATAATTTTAATAAAAATATGAAATTTGGAGTCACTTCAATGCAAGACAGGCATGATTTTCCTTTTGTTTCTATAATAATTGTTAACTTAAATGGCCGGGGCTACCTGGAAGTTTTGCTTGAGAGCCTTGCAGGCCTGGATTATCCGCCCGATAAATATGAAATAATCATAGTTGACAATGGCTCAACTGATGGCTCTGAGCAGTTTTTAGCACAGAACTACCCAGGCGTAAAACTTATAAAAAACAATGCCAATAAAGGTTTTGCAGTTGCAAATAACCAGGGCGCAAAAGCAGCCAGGGGCGACTATGTCGCATTTTTAAATAATGATACGAAAGTTGATAAAATGTGGCTCCATGAGCTTGTTTTGCCAATATATCTTGAAAAGGATATTGCATGTGCAGGCTCTAAAGTTTTATCCATGGACGGTAAAACCATTGATTTTGCCGGCGGTATGATAAATTTTGAAGGCAAAGGTTTCCAGACAGATTTTGGTAAAGACATTGCCTCTGATATACACAGGCAATACGAATTTGTCCCTTTTGTAAATGGAGGGGCAATGCTTGTTGATAGGAAGGTTTTTTTAGGCGCTGGCGGGTTTGATGAGGATTTCTTCGCCTATTATGAGGATGTTGATTTTGGTTGGAGGCTGTGGGTCCTGGGATACAGGGTTATTCTTTCACCCAAATCAATTGTTTACCATGTGCATCATGGAACATCAAAGTTGTTCAGTGAAGACAAATTAAGGTTTTTAAAGGAAAGAAATGCCCTTTTTTCAGTTTATAAAAATTATGAGGATGAAAACCTGGCAAAAGTTTTTTCCGGTACACTTTTAAACATATATAACAGGATTTTTACGGACGTTGATTTTGATTATAGAAAGTATTACGACTTCAGTATAGCGCAGGCAGCAGCCAGTACAGGAAAGAATGCAAATGATACAGAAAGCCCGGATAAGCAGGGCGGCAGCGGCGGCGCAAGTGTTGTCCTTGATGCTGAGCCGCTAAGTTCACTTATGGCAGTGAAAAGTTTTTTTGACAATCTTTCTAAATTAAAAGAAAAAAGGGCTTTTATACAGGCCAACAGGAAAAGGGACGACAAAGCTGTGGCCACATATTTTAAGGGAATATTCCTTTCTGTATCTGCAGATCTGCAGTACCAGAGAAACCAGGTAGATATTTTAAAATCCCTTGGCATTTATGATATTTTTGAAAAACAGATTAAGAGAAATCTTCTTATTATTTCAGATGAAGTTGTATCAAGCCTGATGGCCGGCCCGGCAATAAGGGTTTACAATTTTGCAAATGTATTATCAGAACATATGCACGTAACTCTTGCAGTGCCAAATAAAACAGACCTTGAAGGGCAGCCTTTTAATATAACCCAGTACAAAGATGAGTCATCAGTAAGGCAGCTTTTAGAAAAGTGCGACATAGTGCTTTGTTCAGGAATGACTTTTTCCAAATTCAGGAATATCAGGAATTCTGACAAATACATAATAATTGATATATATGACCCATATAATCTTGCAACTCTTGCTGAATATGCGGACGAGCCCATAACAAGGCAGCTTGAAGTTTATAAATCTGTACAGCCCATTACAAATGAAATGCTTTATAACGGTGATTTCTTTATATGCGCATCCGAAAGGCAAAGGGATTTCTGGCTTGGCATGCTTGCTGCCCTTAACAGGGTAAACCCCTATTCATATAATCAGGATGCTGCAATGAGAAAACTGATTGATGTTATACCCTTCGGGCTTCCTTCAAATAAACCGGTGCACACTGAAAATGTATTAAAAGGAAAAGTTGAAGGCATAAATAAGGATGATTTTGTAATAATCTGGGGCGGTGGCATATATAACTGGTTTGACCCGTTAACGCTTATTAAAGCAATGTCTATTGTGGGTAAAAAAAGAGATGATATAAAATTGTTCTTCCTTGGCGTTAAACACCCAAACCCGCAGGTCAAGGAGCTAACCCTTGCTGAAAAAACAATTGAGCTTTCAAAAAGTCTTGGCATTTTTGGAAAGAATGTATTCTTTAATTTCGGATGGGTGGAGTACAATAAAAGGCATAATTACTTCATTGAAGCTGATGCCGGCATAATAACTCATCCTGATCATATAGAGACAAGGTTTGCATTCCGGACAAGAATACTTGATTATCTTTGGGCGGGGCTTCCAATCATTTCCACGGAAGGAGACAGCTTAAGCGATATGGTAAAGCTTGAAGGCCTTGGCTTAACTGTTGAAGCCGGCAGGCCGGATAAACTTGCAGATGCTATTTTAGAACTGGCCAATAATGAGGATTTTTATAAAAAGTGCGCCAAAAGTGTCCAAAAAACATCCTCTGCTTTTAAGTGGGAAAATATTTGCCAGCCTCTTATAGGTTTTTGCGCTGATCCTTTCTCAAGCGCTTTAAGAAATAAACTCAGGCCGGGCCAGGTTAGCTCAGGTGTAAATGTTTTAGACATGTATGGGAGCGGCACTCCTTCCGGAGCTGCAGAAGGCAATTTAAATGCGGGAAGCAGGCAAAATAAGGGAAAGTCCTATCTTATAAGAAGGTTCTTTTACCATTTAAGAACAGGCGGGGTAAAAAGCGCCTTCAGGGTGTTTTCAAACTATCTTAAGGGCAGTTAGCAGGATCTCTAATAATTTTCCATGAGCCATTCCGGGATATACTTCCTTAATATTCCTTCAGTATTGCCCTGTGGAGTTGTATCCATTGAAAGCAGGTATTTGGGATAGTTATCAGATATTTTAAAAAATGGCCTGGTTTCCCTTTCCCAAACATGTTTGTCTGATAATATATAGCATACCTGGAAATACAACCTCTCGTTTGTCTTTTGTGCAATGAAGTCAATTTCATAATTCTCGTATTTACCGATTTTTACATCATATCCCCTGTGAAGCAATTCTATAAATACAATATTCTCAAGATATGCATTTATATTATTTTCATTATAACCAAAAACAGCATTTCTTAAACCGATATCTGCCACATAATATTTTTCATATGTTTCAAGCAGTTTCTTGCCCTTTAAATCAAACCTCGGGACTTTATTTATAATAAAAGCTGACTCAAGATATTTTAAATAGTTATAAACTGTTTCCTGGCCAAGCGCTCTCCTTTCTTTTTTGAAATAATCCGCTATGCTCCTGGCGGAAAAAGTGTTTCCGATATTATCAAATATAAACAATATTATTTTTTCCAGCAAAGATATATCTCTGATGTTATTTCTTTTTATAACATCTTTTAATACTACGCTATCCATTATCGCAGACAGGTACTGGTATATTGCCTGCTCATTAGGTTCCAGATATGCTACAGCAGGCATTCCGCCGTATTTTAAGAAATTGCCAAAAAGCAATTGGGGCTCTTTTACTTCTTTCCTGGCGCCGCAAAACTCTGAAAACACAAAGGGATATATATTAAATTCAACATACCTGCCGGCAAGAAGTGTGGCCAATTCTCCTGATAAAAGTTTAGAATTGGAACCTGTAATAAAAATATCTGCATCATTATTTGCATAAAATGAGTTTACAGCTTTTTCCCAACTGTCTATTTCCTGAACTTCATCTATAAAAAGGTATATTTTTTGGCCGGCTTTTTTTTTATATTCCTGAACATATTTATAAATTTTGGAAAAATCTGCAAGCCCGGAGTTTTCAAGCAGTTCCATATTTATATATAGAACTGTATCTTTTTTTACTCCTGAACCAATAAGGTAATTAACAAGCTGCTGCAATATGGTGCTTTTACCGCTTCTTCTCATCCCGGAAATAACTTTTATTACCGGTTTGTCAATAAAAGGAATAATACTGTCAATATATTTTTGTCTATCATACATTGTAAATACCCTGTTTATTTAATATTTGTTCGATACAGTAGACATAATACATTATTATTATATATTTGTACAGTATAATAGACAAATAAAACTTGTTTCACTGCTTAATTGTAGCCAGGAAGTGGTTTTATTATTATAATTAAAAAACTATGAAAAGAGCAAAGAATGTAAAAAGCCTTGTATTTAAAATAGTTAATATTGTGGTTGTGGCCGGCCTGGGAGCCTTTCTTGTATATTATCTTTTAAGCGGCATAGAGTTTGCAGATTTAAAAAAATCATTCCTGCAGGCGCATATACCTTCACTTTTAACCGGCTTTACATTGTGGATAATAATGGATGTAACCAAGACTTACAGGCAGAATATACTTGTGGGTTCCAGTGACATAAGATATGGAGACATGTTTCTTGTCACCCTTGTAAGGGATGCATTTAATATGGTCCTTCCTGCAAGAACCGGCGAACTTTCATACATATATGTGCTCAAGCGTAAATTTAAAATGCCTGTTGAAGTAGGCGTGTCCACACTTGCAATCGGCCTCATATTTGAGCTGATAATAGTTTTCTGCATGATTATTATTGCAATTGTAATAGTGGGTGTTAACAGGTTTGCAGTTTCATCAACTACCGTAATATTTATAGCTGCGGGCCTTCTTGCAGTAAGCC
>VGAZ01000129.1 GCA_016870615.1 Actinomycetota bacterium
TATAAAGATTTAAACAATATATAAATAAGGAGGATAAAAAAGATGGACAATGTTAAAAATTTTACTTCAAAGGCTCTTGATAAGACTAACGGCTTGCTGCACTTGCTCCCGGCCTGGGTGCCAAGGGTGTTCTGTATCCCGGGAAGAAGGCTAAAACTTCATGTGGATGACCTATATGCCCTCGGTGCAAAAAGAGGCGGCATTGATGAGAGGTGGTTTGCCTCAACATGCCCTGCAGACAACGGTCCCGGCACCCCACCAGACGAGGGGATGAGCTATGCTTACTGCGACGGCCAGAAGATGCTTTTAAAAGACATAATAGCAGAGCTTGGCACCGATATGCTTGGAGATAAAGTAATGAACAAATGGGGAGGCCTGAAAGTATTTTCCAAATTCTTTGATAATATGGATGCGCTGCCCCATCACATACATCTTGGCAAGTCCCACGCAAAAAATGTGGGAATGGAAGGAAAGCCTGAAGCATACTATTTTCCACCCCAGGTAAATTATGCTGAAAATAACTTCCCTTATACATTTTTCGGCCTTGAACCGGGCACCACTAAAGAAGAGGTCATTAATTGCCTGATAGATTTTGAAAAGGGCGATAACAAGATAACAAATCTTTCCAAAGCTTACAGGCTGGAAGTTGAGACAGGATGGCTGCTTCCTCCGGGAATACTGCATGCGCCAGGCTCATTTTGCTCATATGAGCCCCAATGGGCATCTGATGTATATGGGATGTACCAGAGCCTTACAGCAAACAAGGTCATAGACCGTTCCCTGCTTGTTAAAGACGTTCCTGATAAATATAAAAATGATATTGATTATATAATGGATATAATTGACTGGGACTTAAATGTAACCCCACACTTTAAAGAGAAGTTCTTTTTAAAACCTGTGCCAATAGGCGACACTAAGGAAAAGGGATATGTTGAGCGCTGGGTTGTGTATGGAAAAGTAAATGGGGAAGAAGTTTTCAGCGCAAAAGAGCTCAATGTTTTTTCTGGCAAAAAAGTGACAATAAAAGATACCGGCGCATATGGTTTTATCACCATGCAGGGCCATGGAAAGATAAACGATATAAACTTTGAAAGCCCCAATATGATAAGGTTTGGAGATATTACTAAAGATGAATTCTTTGTTCCCTATATGTCAGCGGCAAAAGGTGTAACTATCGAAAACACGGGCCAGGAAAACCTGGTGCTGCTTAAGCACTTTGGTCCCGACTGCAACCCTGATATGCCTGATAAAGGGTAAATAAAAAAGATAGATTAAAGTACAGGGATTGTCCTGTAAAAAGATGATGGGCACTGGTAAGAATCCGGAATTCTTATCAATACCCACCGAACTGATTCTAAGATATATTGTATTTATTATGCACGCTTAGTCAAGTTTTTTTGCTTATACTCCTATTTTTTAAATTATTATTTAGCAAACCGTACGTGCAGATTATAATAATAACTCTTCTAAGGCTCCGCAGTTTATAAGCTCCAGGTTAAAGGTATAATCAATGTTTTTAATTGTCTCAAAAAGCGGATTAAGTGTCGTTTTCCATCCCAGGCCATCTGTGATCCACACAAAACAAATGCCTTGCTTTTTAAGCATTCTTTCAATTTCAATAAATTCTCCTGCAGTGGATTTTAGTTTAGAGCCACCGCCACTGTAATAATTTGTCTCCACAAGAAACAATTGATTTCTTTTTTTATTAAGTATGGCAAAATCAAACACCCTGCTGTATTTATCTACTTCTATTTTATACCCCCAGGTTTGAAGCAGTTTTTTACTGTTTGCCTGGCAAATATATTCAAAGTTATACCATTTATTTAATTCCTTAAGGTAAGAATATACAATATTTTCCATTAAACTGCCTGTCCTGTTTTTCCTTGCATTTGTATCAAGGCCAACTTCCACTCCATAGCAGTAATCTACAAGACTCTTTATTGTCCTGTCCTTGAAAATATCTTTTAAGCCTGAACTTTTAAAGAAAGTAAGCATGTCTTCAGTGCTTCCATTATTATAAAACAGGGAATAAATCTGGTTGTATTGCATTGTTTTTATATTGGTAATTATCCTAAGTTCTGCCAGTTTATTTTTTCTTATAGCTATTAGAATCGGCAATACATTTTTTAAATCCGGATATTCTTTTATTAACCTGATAAATTTTGCTTCTATATTTTCTTTTCCAAGAAGGTAATTAAGCAGGTTTAATTCTTTCTCCACTTTATTTACATTAATAGCCACTTTCTTCCAGTTAACAAAGTAGTCCCATGTAAATATGGATTCTTTTAATGTTTTTGTAAAATAACCAAATAAAGCATTCAGGTCATCTTCCAGGCCTATTTTTTTGTAAGTTTTAAGATACTTCATAATTTTAGATAATTATTTCAAATATTTAATAATTTGTAACCAGGAGCTCTTTAATGGGGCCACGCCCCTCAGAAACACAGTTTATAAATCTTTTTGCGCTAACTTCATAAATATTAAAATCCTTGTACAGATTTTTAATAAAATCCGCACTTGAGTTACTGAGCATCAAAAAACATCCCCTGCATGACAGTTTGGCAAAAGTGTCCCTCAGCTTTTTCTGCTCTTCTGTCCCGAATTCCTCTTTTGTATATCCAGTAAAACAGGATGTGCCTGAAATAGGAAAATAAGGCGGGTCAAAGTAAACAAAATCACCGGCTTTAGCTGTTTTTAAACAAACCGAAAAATCATCGCAAATAATTTCAACCTTTTTTAAAGCTTCTGAAACACATAGTATATTTTCCCTGTTAAAAATATTTGGATTTTTATACCTTCCCAGAGGTACATTAAAAAACCCTTTGCTGTTTACCCTGTAAAGACCGTTAAAGCAGGTTTTATTTAAGAAAATTGTTCTGGCAGCTCTCTCAACACTGCTTCTTTTCCCGTATTTATCTTGTTTGTCCCAGTTTCGCAATTCATAATAAAAATCATGAGGGTTTTCCACATAACTTCTTTTAAATTCTTCAAGAAGAGCAATTAGGGCTTCTGCATCATTCTTAACAGTAATATAAGAATTAATCAGTTCAGGGTTATTATCAATAAGGGTCATATTATTTTTAAGAAAACCATTATTGTAAAGATGAAAAAAAGCTGCCCCACCTCCCAAAAAAGGCTCCAGGTAGTTTTTGAATTTTTTAGGAAGATGTTCTTCAATTGCAGAAAGAAGCTGTCTTTTTCCCCCTGCCCATTTTAAAAAGGGCTCAGCTCCGTAGTTGCGGTTAAAGATTTCCTGGTTTTCCATACTTAAAAAATCTGTAAAAAAGTAAGCACTAAACTATTTATATACAGTATAAATTTTTATTTAGAAAGGTAAAGATAAACAGGTAAAATATTTTTTCAGGTTTTTTTATAAATAATTATGTATTTGTGGTTTATATCAAGATATTTTTCTTGGCCATTATTAGTAATAGGCTCAGTATCTATTCCATTATGTGCCACTACAATAATTTCCTTTATTTTAAGGCTTTTATGGTCCCTAAGTAATTTTTCAGTTTCCATTGCTGGGCTGCATATATGGCCAGTGCCAAGTCTTTTATCTTCACAGAAAACTGCAAGTATTCCATCCGGGTTTAAGCAATTCAATATGCTGTCTAAATTGTTCTCTAAGGATTTTTTACCAGAAAGTATAATAAGATTATATTTTTTTTCTTTTTTTGGATTAAAACTAAAGTCATTAATAAAAAGTAAATTATCTTCAGAGTATCTAATTGCAAGGTTTGACAATGAGTTTTTAAACCAGCTTTTATCAGGAAAAACCCATACTGTTTTTGCCTCAAGGGCAATATCTTTGCTTATAAGCTTTTTAATTGTTTTTGTTTTGTGAGCGCAGGCTAGTTCTTTGCCCGATTCAGGTTTATCATCACTTATTTTTTCCTGCTTTTTAAATACCAGCAGGTATTCATGGGCAAGAAGCAGGAAATTGTATTTAATACTGTTTTTATACCAGAAGCCTGTTGTCTTACAGTTGTGCTGGCGCTTAATTATTATTTCTTCAATTTCAAAACCATTGCTGGTAAATTTTTCAGCAACCCAGAATCCCAGAGGCACCACATTCTTGTTTTTACGCATGTCCCCGATAAGGATAACGCAGTGTTTGCCCTCCTTTAGCACCCTGAAGCTTTCTATTGCAACTTTATTCATTTCCTCCAGGAAACTGTTAATATCAAGGCCCGATAAATCATCAGGGTTATCTGCAGTATAGCTTATTATATTAGAGTAGGGGGGATGAGCGCATATAAGGTCAATTGAGCCGCTTTCTATATTCAAATATCTTGCATCACCAACATCTGCAGTTATACAAGGGTTAAAAAGTGAAGCGTCATATCCAAATTCCAGGTTTCTCTTTGTCAGTTCTATTGCATGACTGTTAATATCAAAACCTTTAAAGTTCCTGTTTAGAAGCTTGCATTCTATAGCAGTTGTACCGGCGCCACAGAAATAATCAAGCACAACATCGCCTTCATTTGAGTATCTCAGGATAATGTTTCGGGGGATATACGGGGACCAGTTGCCCCGGTAGTTACCGTTATGTGTTGCCCAGCTTCCCCTTGATTTAAAGCTCCAGACTGTGCTTTTTTCAAGTTCAAAATCTTTAGGGAGCAGATTTTTACTTCCTGTTTTTTTT
>VGAZ01000130.1 GCA_016870615.1 Actinomycetota bacterium
CAGTGAAAAGTATACTGGATGCATGCATGCAGCACCAGGTACAAAAATTTGTCCACTGCAGCACTATCGGGGTTATTACAACGGTAAAAAATCCTCCAGCTGATGAAAACAGCCCTGTCTGTCCCGGAGACGTGTACCAAAAATCAAAATATGCCGGGGAACTGGAAGTGTTGAGACAGGCAGCCGAGAAAAAGATCCCTGCAACAGTTATAAGGCCCTGCGCAATCTATGGGCCAGGTGATCTCAGAATGCTTAAGCTTTTTAAGATGGTGGCTAAAAAAAGGTTTTTATTCTTCGGAAGCGGGAATGCATATCTGCACACTGTATTTGTTGAAAATCTTGTTGACGGCTTTATCCTGGCAGCACAGAAGCATGAGTCTGCAGGCCAGGTTTTTATCATCGGGGATGAGGGCTATGTAACCCTTAATGAACTTGTAAAAATAATAGCAGAACAGTTCGATGTAAACACTCCAAAGCTTCACATACCATACAGGCCCTTTGAAATACTTGCCATAATAGTTGAGTCCTTATATAAGAAATTAAAAATAAAAAAAGAACCCCCTATATACAAGAGAAGGATATCGTTTTTTAAAAAAAGCAGGGCCTTCAGCATAAAAAAAGCACGTGATATACTTGGCTACAGCCCCAAAATAGATTTAAAAACAGGCATAGCAATCACTGCAAAATGGTATATTGAAAACGGCTATATTTAGATTAAGTTTAATTTAGATTTTTACTTGCATGCATTGTTTTGAATAATATAATAGACAAATATCCAGGCTTTACATAGATTGATGGGCTGATAGCCTGTCTTATGGTGCAAATTTTTTTAAAAAATAGTCCTGGAAAATTATTAATAAGATAAGCAGTCTTTTAAAAAAGCATTACAGGCAAATAATCAATAAAATGAAGTTTAAAAAAATAAAAACTGCGCTGGGCTCTTTTTATATAAAACATAAAAAGAAAATATTTACAGCATTAAGAATACTTATAAGCGCGGGACTAATTTCATATCTTATTTTTTTCAGTTCTGAGCTGCAGGATTTCAGGACATTTTTAAATATCCTGAAAACGGTAAATATTGCGCTTATACTCGCATCTGCATCTGTATATATTTTATTTATCTGGCTATCTGCGCTCAGATGGCAGATACTTTTAAAAACCCAGAAAATAAGATTATCGCAGGGTTTTCTGTCTTCTTCATTTCTTATAGGCTATTTTTTTAATAATCTTTTGCCTACAAGCATAGGGGGAGACATTTTCAGGACAATTGACATTGCAAAAAAAGCAAGAGTCTCTATTGGAAAATCAGCAAGCATTATCGTAATAGAGAGATTTTCCGGCGTTGTAAGTGCAGCAACTTATACAATAATCGCCCTTTTACTGGGCTTTACCAGGGTAGGAAGAACATCTTATGTGATTCCGGTTGTCATATTTTTTATCGTATGCATAATACTTGTATTTATTATATTGAATCCTTCTATATTAAGGCTCAATAAAGTTGTACAAAAGATTAAATTCCTGTCAAATATAATTGAGAAATTAAGAGAGATATATCATACTTTTTTAAGCTTTAAGAAATATAAGCTTTCGCTGGTAGAAGCGCTTTTTTGCAGCTTTGCTCTCCAGATGGCAGCAATAGTAAATTATTATCTTGCATCAAAAGCAATGGGCATAGAACTAACCTTTGCATCATTTATATTCATAGTGCCGGTAGTTGCAACAGTTGCTTTGCTGCCCATTTCCATAGGTGGTACGGGCATACGCGAAAATTCATTTGTGCTGCTTATGGTTGCTCTCGGTGCCCCAAGGAACCGTTCGACTGTTGTATCACTTCTTCTTTTTGCAATGCTTCTTGCCCTCGGGATTATAGGGGCAATTATTTATATAGTAAGGCCTTTGATACAAAAGCGCAGTGAAAAAGTATTACAATAATTGTGATTTTGTTTTAGAATTTTAAGATTATGACAGTACTTGTAACAGGCGGAGCCGGTTTTATAGGCTCCCATTTCTGCAGAAAGCTTATCGAAATGGGAAGCCGTGTTGCCTGCATGGACAATTTCAATGATTACTATGACCCCGCAATAAAAGAGGAGAATATAAGAGATATTATTAGAAGCGAAAGATTTGCCCTTTACAGAAACGACATACTTGACACCCATGCAATTGAAAAGATATTTTCAGAAAACGATATTGACCTTATTGTCCACCTTGCAGCGCGGGCAGGAGTGCGCCCCTCCATAAAAAATGCGTCCCTCTATGAGCAGGTAAACATAAAAGGCACTCTTAATCTCCTTGAGGCCTGCAGGGCATCCGGCATTACAAGATTCATTTTTGCCTCAAGCTCATCTGTATATGGCGGAAATACAAAAGTGCCATTTTCTGAAAATGACAGCGTTGACAGTCCGGTCTCACCTTACGCCGCAACTAAAAAATCCGGCGAACTTCTGTGCTACACTTATTACCATCTTTATAAAATAAATATATTCTGCTACAGGTTTTTCACAGTTTACGGCCCGTCCCAGCGTCCTGAGATGGCAATACATGAATTTACAAAAAAAATAATGCAGGGCATTCCCATAAATGTTTTTGGAGATGGAAGTTCCTCAAGGGATTATACATATATTGAAGACATTATAAACGTGATGTCGCAGAATCTTGAAAATATAAAAGGCTATGAGGTATTTAACCTTGGAAATTCAAGGACAATAAGTCTTAAAAACCTTATTGGGCTCATTGAAGGGCAGACAGGCAAAAAAGCGTTAATTAACCGCATGGATGTACAGCCGGGTGATGTATTTACAACATATGCTGATATATTAAAGGCAAAGAAAATGTTAAAATATAATCCTCAAACCCCGATTGAGTCGGGTATTGAAAAATTTGTTAAATGGTATAAGAATAATTTAAAAAATGCGCAGTGAACCGACAATAAAAAACAGGCTTAATAATTCTTCTTTGCCTTTAAGCAAAGAAACCTCCAATGGTAAAGACATTAAATACAGTAATGCAGAAGATTCTGTAAAAAACCCACTGCCCGATGCTGGCGGGATTGCTGTAAATTGCGGAAACACCGACAGTCAAACATATATTTCAATAGTGATTCCAGTATACAATGAAGAGGAGAGCCTGCTGCATCTTTATGAAAGCCTTTCTGCAGTTCTTGAAAAACTGGGAAAAACATACGAGGTCATTCTTATTGATGACGGGTCAAAAGACAACTCCTATGCAGTGCTTGTCGAGATTCATAATAAAAACAAGAATTTTAAAATAATAAGGTTCAGGCGCAATTTCGGCCAGACCCAGGCTATGAGGGCAGGGTTTGATAATGCTAAAGGTCAGGTAGTAATCACTCTTGATGCTGACCTTCAAAACGACCCTGCTGACATACCGGCAATACTTGAAAAAATGAATGAAGGTTATGATATAGTAAGCGGATGGCGCAAAAACAGACGCGACAGGCTTTTTTCCAGGAGAATGCCCTCAGTAATTGCAAACAGGCTGATATCGAGGCTTTTTAATGTTCACATACATGACTACGGCTGTACATTAAAAGCCTATAAGAGGGACATTCTTGATAATGTAGAGCTTTACGGTGAGATGCACCGCTACATTCCTGCTGTTGCAAGCTGGATGGGGGTAAAAATAGCGGAAATGCCTGTGAACCATCATGCAAGAAAATATGGAAAAGCAAAATATGGAATATCCAGGACTGTGCGTGTAATACTTGATATTATAACTATAAAATTTTTGCTGACATATTCAAAAAAACCCATGCAGATTTTTGGCCTCATAGGTGTTATTGCAACCCTGGTTGGACTGGGCCTTACATTGTGGCTTATAATAGAGAGGATTTTCTTTGAAGCCTCACTTGCCAACAGGCCATTGTTTATACTATCCATATTCATACTGCTTGGCGGCATACAATTTATCACCATGGGACTTTTAGGTGAAATAATGATGAGGACCTATCATGAGGGTACGGGAAAACCCACATACGTTATAAAAGATTTCATTAAAGACTGATGAAAAGACTTTCACTTTTAAAAAGTCTTTCAAAATCATATATAAGCTACCTGGCAAAAAAAGAGTATTGCCCATATCCCCCATATAAGATGTGGATAGAAACTACATCCAGGTGCAATCTTTCATGCAGCGCCTGTCCCAATAAAGACCTTGGCCAAAAGGACAGGGGCGACATGGATTTTGCATTATTTAAAAGAATAATAGATTTGTCAGAGGACTTTGTATTTGAAGTAAACCTTTTTCACAGGGGTGAGCCTCTTCTTCATCCTGAAATAATTAAGATGATAAATTATGCGGCACTGCGCAATATAAAAACATGCATACATACAAATGCTGTCCTGCTTGATCGTAAAATGTCCCAAAAAATTATCGGCTCGGGCCTTTCAAAAATCTATTTCTCCATTGATACATTTATAAAAAGTGATTATGAAAAAAACAGGCATGGAGCTGTTTTTGATGAAGTATTAAGCAATATTAAAGTATTCCTGGAAATAAAAAAGGAAAGCGGTTCTAAAAAACCTGAAGCATTTATCCTTCTTATGGATTTAAAAAATGAATCTTTAAGTTCATTGGATAAAAAAAAGAATTCAGGATATTTCAAATCTATCATTAAAGATTTT